>CAIMUD010000145.1 GCA_903844585.1 uncultured Actinomycetes bacterium
CCAGCCGCGTGGTCAGCGAGAGTTCGCCGCGCAGGGCATTGGTTTCCCGCAGGTAGTAATTGAATACGGTGATAGCTTGTTGGCCGATCGCCTGTTCCAGCGTGGCGGCATTGACATTGGGGTTACCGTCACGATCACCGCCTATCCATGTACCGAAAGTAAGCGGCCTAGCGGTTACTGGCAGATCAATCCCAAGACGCTTTAGCTCCCGAGAAAAGTCGCTAAGAACTTCTGGCATGGTGTTGAGCTGTAAATCATCAAGGTAGTAAAGAGCGTTAAGCGCCTCATCCATCGGCTCCGGCCGATCTAGGCGTAGCTCATCTGTCTGCCACAAGATATCTACAAACTCTGCAAGGCGTTCCTGTTGAACTGGCGATGAATTTAAATCAAGAAGTTTTGCAATTTCACCAAGCTTTGAAAGAACTGATCTACGAGCAGCCTCAGTTGGATGTGCCGTAAATACCGGGCGAACCGATAATTCGCTAATCCATTTTGTGAGCTCTTCTTTTGTGAATTGATGGCCAGGTGCTTGTGCTTTATACGCTTCTTCAATTTTATCTATCGCGCGTGATAACCAAGAACCACCTTGTGCTCGAGCTTGACTTAAAACTCGTGCACGGTGAACTTGTTCAGCAACATTTGCAAGATGAAAGTAAGTACTGAAAGCGCGTACCAGTTGCACCGACTGCTCAACTGAGAGTTTTTCAAGAACTTCCGCACCGCCACCCTCACGAACATCTTTTCGTACATCTTCAACTAATTTGAGAAGTTCTGATCCTTCTTGACGGACAAGTGACTCACCTAAAAGGTCACCAAGCATGCGGACATCACTTCGCAGCGCTATGTCATCGTTTAAGTTCACTCGCGTATTCTCTCAGGATTCTTACGCCGTTGAATCCCAATAATTCACGCTATTAAATTGGGCCTAGACTTATTAGGTAGCCCCCTCCCTTTTGGGAATCGGGGCCAAGCGGCATTTATCCGGCAATTTTGCGAAAGGAGTACAGCGATGCGAGCTCTGCTTAAGCTTTTTTCGACTAATGAAGAACTCTCATCTTTGCTCAATAATTCGCGCAAAGTTGTAACTCCGCCACCGACGTTGCCATTTCTTGTAGCACTTCGCTCGGCTACGCGCCCACTTCTTGTCGTTACAAGTTCAAGTCGAGGTGCTGAAGATCTGGCTAATGAACTTCGAGAGTTACACGAAAATGTATTCGAATTTCCTGCTTGGGAAACTTTGCCACATGAGAAATTAAGCCCGCGTAGTGACACTGTCGCACGAAGAATTTCTACGCTCATAACTTTGCGAGAAAATAACTTTAGTGATTACCCAATCGTTATTGCTCCGGTCCGCTCATTTATTCATCGATTCAATTCCGACCTTGCATCTAAACCACTTCGAGTTTTATCAATTGGTGCGGAAGTCGAATTAACCGAATTCATCGGCCACTTAACCGAGCTCGCATATACCCGAACTGATTTAGTTGAGAAACACGGTGAGTTTGCTGTGCGAGGCGGAATTCTTGATGTATTTCTTCCACTATCTATTTATCCAATTCGAATTGACTTTTTCGGTGATGAAATCGAGAGCATTAGTAACTTTGAAGTAAATAATCAAAGAACCACAACAGTTGTAAATAGCGCCGTCTCAATTCTGCCGTGCCGTGAGTTATTACTCACCGAAGATATCCGCAAAAAGGCTGGGCACCTTAGAGGTAAATATCCTGCTGCTGCTGAAATTCTCTCCCGGATGGAGGAGGGCATAGCAACCGATGGAATGGAATCGCTACTTTCACTATTAGTGAGTGAGACTGACTCTATTTTGGATCGAATGCCAAAATCCACCGAAGTTATTTTCTTAGATGAGGAAAGAATCAAGTCGAGAGCAATTGATTTGATAGCAACAGATGAAGAATTTCTGGCGGCGTCATGGTCCAGTGCAGCTTTTGGTGCAGATGCTCCCCTTGCTCTTGGTAAATCTCCGTATATGCAATGGGATGAAGCGCTGATTGAAATTGAAAATGTGAAGTTTATTTCGCGCTCATTTAATAACTTTGGAAGTGATTTAGAGGCCGAAACGACTTTTCTTGATTTCACAGCGATAGAACCATATAAAGGAAACGTCGATGGCGCAGTTGCAGCGCTTAAAGATGCAATTTCAGAACGAAAGAAAACTTTCTTTACTGCAAGCGGCCACGGAATGGTCGAGAGGTACAACGGAATTTTAAGAAACTCAGATGTAGCTTTGAACGTAACTTCTTCTGCAATTGCACATGGATTTAAATCCGACACCTATGGAATCTTCTTTATGACTGAGAGAGATTTATCGGGAAGCAAAGGATCGAGTAAAGACACAGCCCGTATGCCCTCAAAGCGTAAGCAAGCAATTGATCCTCTTGAGCTAAAAACTGGTGACTATGTTGTGCATGAGCAGCACGGAATCGGTCGTTACGTTGAACTGATTGCACGCACAACAAATGATGTTACCCGCGAATATTTAGTTATCGAATATGCTTCTGCAAAGCGAGGACAACCCGGAGATCGTGTATTTGTGCCGACCGATACTTTGGAACAAGTTAGTAAATATATTGGCGGTGAAACTCCAACTGTTCACCGAATCGGAAGTGGCGAGTGGCAGAAAGCGAAAGGGCGTGCGCGTAAAGCTGTGCGCGCAATTGCTGGTGAGTTAATTCGTCTATATGCAGCTAGAACAAGTTCGCCAGGTTTTGCATTTTCAGCTGATACTCCTTGGCAACGCGAACTAGAAGATGCATTTTCTTATATTGAAACTCCGGATCAACTCTCAACAATTGAAGAAGTGAAGAGAGATATGGAACGTCCTTATCCAATGGATCGCATAGTTTGCGGTGACGTTGGTTATGGAAAGACGGAAATAGCTGTTCGCGCTGCCTTTAAAGCAGTACAAGATGGCAAACAGGTTGCTGTGTTGGTGCCAACAACGCTTTTAGTCCAGCAACACATAAAAACTTTTGCAGAAAGATACTCCGGTTTCCCAATTAAAGTTGCTGGCATCTCTCGATTTAACACCGCGAAAGAAAGTAAAGAAATCCTCGCTGAGCTTGAGAAGGGAAGCGTTGATGTAGTTGTCGGCACCCATCGATTGTTATCGGCAGATGTACATTTCAAAGATTTAGGACTTGTCGTCGTTGACGAAGAGCAGCGATTTGGTGTTGAACAAAAAGAATCACTAAAGAAAATGCGCACAACTGTTGATGTGCTTGCTATGTCTGCAACACCAATTCCTCGAACCCTGGAAATGGCTGTGACCGGAATCCGTGAAATGTCCACCATTACAACTCCACCAGAAGAGCGCCATCCAATCCTTACTTATGTAGGACAGAGTGATGATGGCCAAATCCGTGCAGCCATTCACCGCGAACTCTTGCGCGACGGACAAGTTTTTTATGTACACAACCGAGTTGAATCAATCGACCGTGCTGCAGCGAAAATTCAGGAGTTAGTTCCTGAAGCTCGCATTCGAGTAGCCCACGGACAAATGTCTGAGAGTGTGCTTGAAGATGTGATTCTTGCTTTTTGGAATCGAGATTTTGATGTTCTCGTCTGTACAACAATCGTCGAAAGTGGACTCGATATCGCGAATGCAAATACGCTCATTGTCGAACGCGCTGACAACTTTGGCCTCTCGCAACTTCATCAGTTACGTGGTCGAGTTGGTCGAGGAAGAGAACGTGCTTATGCATATTTCCTATATCCCGCAGATCAACCACTTTCAGAAGTTGCACTTGACCGCTTAAAAACTATTGCAACAAATACAGAACTTGGTTCAGGTATGAGAGTTGCGCTGAAAGATTTGGAAATAAGAGGCGCAGGCAATCTCCTTGGTGGCGAACAATCAGGTCATATCGCTGACGTTGGTTTTGATTTATATATGCGCATGGTGGGTGAAGCAGTTAACGAGTACAAAACTGGAATTGTTCCGCAAGGTGAAGAAGATCTGCGCAGAGATTGCAAAGTTGAATTACCAGTTAACGCCCACCTTTCTGAGGAATATGTTCCGGGGGAGCGCCTACGCCTGGATCTTTACCGGCGTTTGGCTGATGTAGCAACACCTGCAGAAGTTCAATCGATTCGCGAAGAGTTAGTAGATCGTTTTGGAGAGCTGCCAGTAGAAGCACAAGCACTTCTTGAAGTTGCAGAACTTCGTGCACTTGCAAAATCACATGGAATTGGCGAAGTAGTAGTTACTGGAAAATTTTTGCGCCTGTCTCCACTCCTCCTACCTGAATCACGTCTATTGAAATTAACTCGTCTTTATCCTGGCTCGTTATATAAGGGTGCCACTCGTACCGTCATGGTGACGTTGCCAAAGAACCACGCATGGATTCCGTCACAACCCACTCCAGAAATAGTGGATACTTCTCTTCTGGTTTGGGTAAAACAAGCCGTAAGCGAACTCACCTAAGAAAGCGAGCACCACGTGAAGAAGATTATTGCTGTTCTGGCCATTGCATCAGGACTGCTCTTAACAGGGTGCTCACAAGCAGAGACAGCCGCAACTCTTGGTGACATAAAGATTTCACAGGCCGAACTTCAATCAACAGTCGACTCAATTCTTAAAGAGCGCACAAAAGTTGATACGACACAGATGAAGCTTGAAACTGGTGAGGCGTTAAACCGTGGCCAGCTGCGTTTTAAAATTTTAATGACAGTATTTGCTGAAATCGGTAAAGAGCTTAAGCTCGATGTGACACCAGCACTTCTTGCACAGGAGCGCGCATCACTTGTCGAAACTATTGGCGGCGAAGCAAATCTTGAGAAGAATTTGGTAAATGCAACGATTGCCCCTAAAGATTTTGATATTTATGTTCGAGCACGTGTAATCAACCAACAAATTACACAAGCTCTAGGGCAATCAGGAATAGCACAGGATCAGATTGATTCAAAAATTGCACAACTTCTCAGCGCTAAAGCCGTTGAATTAAAAGTTAATATCAATCCGCGATATGGAAAGTGGGATGCGGCTACGGGAGATATCTCGCCAAGTAATCCTGCTGGCGACGCAGTAACACCTACAACTAAGTAATCTCAAACGGATTATTTCAAAAAGGCAGAAGCTGTGAGCAAATCAGAACTTCAGCGCCTAGTAGAGGTTATGGATCGACTGCGTTCTCCGGGTGGTTGCCCGTGGGATGCCGAACAAACTCACGAGTCACTTCTTAAGTATTTACTTGAGGAGTCATACGAATTCATCGATACCGTCGATAGCGGTGACCGCGAAGGCATGCGCGAAGAACTTGGTGATGTTTTGCTTCAGGTCTATTTCCATTCTCGAATTGCAGAAGATCATCTAACAGATCCATTTTCAATTGAAGATGTGGCAAAAGCAATCGCAGATAAGTTAATTCGTCGCCACCCTCACGTATTTGAGGATTTGCAAGTTTCTGGAATGGAAGAGGTAATAGAGAACTGGGAAGCGATCAAAGCAAAAGAGAAAGGGCGCACATCTGCAATCGATGGAATCGCACTTGCTCAACCGGCTCTTCCTCTTATTAGTAAATTGCTTTACCGGGCAGAAAAATTTGGTGTCAAAGTTAAGGTCGATGAATTTGTTTCATCTGATAAAGCCACAGAGGAGAGTGTTGGCAAGGCGCTTGCAGCTGTCATTGCATGGGCTCACGCCAATGAAATCGACCCAGAAAACGCACTTCGCAAGCAAGCTCGTGCAATTACCGCGCAGATTCAGGCATCAGAGACGGGTAATGAAGCACGGTAGACTTGGGTTTTATTAGCAATCAGTTATTAACGCAGATCATCGGGGAGATACATCAATGGCAATAATCGAAGCTCTAGGTGCACGTGAAATTCTTGACTCCCGCGGCAACCCAACGGTTGAAGTCGAAATTCAATTGGAAGATGGCACGCAAGCTCGTGCTGCTGTTCCAAGTGGTGCATCTACTGGCGCATTCGAAGCTGCCGAACTCCGCGATGGTGGTAAGCGTTACCTCGGTAAGGGCGTAGAAAAAGCTGTTGCATTTGTAAATGATGTTATTGCTCCAGAAGTAATTGGTTTTGATGGACAAGATCAACGCTTAGTTGATGCAGCGATGATCGAACTTGATGGAACACCAAATAAATCAAAGTTTGGCGCCAATGCAATTCTTGGCGTTTCACTTGCAGTTGCTAAGGCTTCGGCTGAATCGGCTGATCTTTCACTTTTCCGTTACTTGGGTGGACCAAATGCGCACGTATTACCAGTGCCAATGATGAATATCCTTAATGGTGGCGCACATGCAGATACCAACGTTGATATTCAAGAATTTATGGTTGCTCCGATTGGTGCACCAACTTTCCGTGAATCACTTCGCTGGGGTGCAGAGATTTACCATGCACTTAAGGCAGTACTTAAGAAGCGCGGACTTGCGACAAGCGTTGGTGACGAAGGTGGATTTGCTCCAAACCTTGATAGCAACCGCGCAGCGCTTGATTTAATTCTTGAAGCGATTGAAGCTGCGGGATTTAAGCCAGGTAAAGATGTTGCCCTTGCAATGGACGTTGCAGCAACTGAATTCCACGATAAAGGTAAGTACACATTCGAAGGTTCATCACGTACATCAGATGAAATGATTGCTTACTACGCAGATTTAGTTAGCGCATACCCGCTAGTTTCAATTGAAGATCCACTTGATGAAGAAGATTGGGCTGGCTGGACTTCAATGACAGCATCCCTTGGTTCAAAGGTTCAAATAGTTGGCGATGACCTATTCGTTACAAACCCAGAGCGTCTGGCGCGCGGAATAGCTAGCAACACTGCCAACGCTCTTCTTGTAAAAGTTAATCAAATCGGAACTCTTACAGAGACTCTCGACGCAGTTGACCTTGCTCACCGTGCTAACTACCGCAGCATGCTTAGCCACCGATCAGGTGAAACAGAAGATGTAACGATTGCAGATCTTGCGGTTGCAACTAACTGTGGCCAAATTAAAACTGGCGCACCCGCTCGAAGTGAGCGCGTTGCAAAGTACAACCAACTTCTACGTATCGAAGAAGAGTTGGCTGAAGGCGCGGTTTATGCAGGTCGTAACGCTTTCCCACGCTTTAAAGGCTAAGTAATGCAAGCCCGACGTCGTCAATATAAATCTCGTCGACGTTCTTCTCGCCCCAGAAATGGTCGCGCGCTTTCCCTTGCAGCGATTCTCTTTCTATTTGCTTTAACTCTTGCGCCACCAATTAAGCATTACTTTACGCAGAAAGCTCAGATCAATTCACTGCGTTCCCAATTGACATCTGATCGCGCTGCACTTGATTCAGCACGCAAAGAGTTAGAACTTTGGAAAGATCCGAGTTACGTAAAGTCACAAGCTCGCGAGCGTTTGCATTTTGTTCTTCCGGGTGAGCGACAATACATAGTGACTGGCGTTGAAGGAGAAAATACAAATATCGATCAGACAAAAGTTGCTGACCAACTTCCCGAAGGCCAGCCCTGGTATAGCCGCTTGATTGCATCAATAACTGAATCAGGCGTTAAGTAATGGCGCCCGATAATTTAGGAAAAAAAGCAACAGAAAATGATTTGAATTGCATTGAAGTACAACTAGGTCGCACGCCTAGAGATGTGCATGCAATCGCTTACCGATGCCCGTGCGGTAATCCTGCAGTTGTCGAGACTCCTCCGCGTTTGTCTGATGGAACACCCTTCCCAACTTTTTACTACGCAACTTGCCCACGGCTAACGGCAGCTATCTCAACACTTGAATCAACAGGACTGATGGCTGATATGAATGAGCGACTTGCATCCGATGCAGAACTAGGTGGTGCATACGCCGCAGCACATGATGATTACATTGCTGCACGTGCTGCCCTAAGAGTTGACGTTCCAGAAGTTGAAGGCATCTCTGCCGGTGGAATGCCAAACCGTGTGAAATGTTTACATTCACTTGTCGCACATTCTCTTTCTGCAGGCCCCGGTGTAAATCCACTCGGTGATGAAGCTCTCGCTAAATTGCCAGAGTGGTGGAAGAACGAGCCATGCGAGTAGCTGCAATTGATTGCGGAACAAACTCAATTCGTTTGCTCATTGCAGATATCGAAGGGAACTCTTTCCGCGAAGTAACACGACTCATGGAAGTTGTGCGACTTGGACAAGGCGTAGACCAAACCGGGCAATTTCATCCAGATGCAATTGCACGCACACTTACTGCCGTTGATAAATATGCTGCTGAAATTGCAAAGCGTGGAGCCCAGAAAATTCGCTTCTGCGCCACCAGCGCTACGCGAGATGCGACTAATCGCGATCTATTTATCGAAGGAGTATTCGAAAGACTTGGAGTACGACCAGAAGTCATTTCTGGTGAAGAAGAAGCAAGCCTTTCTTTTATGGGAGCAACAAAAGATTTACCTGCAAGTGATGGACCTTTTCTAGTTGTAGATATCGGCGGGGGATCAACTGAGTTTGTTATCGGTACAGATCACGTTGATGCGGCAAAGAGCGTAAATATTGGTTGTGTACGTATGACAGAGCGCCACTTTGTGAGTTCTAATCCAGAGCCAGGTGAAATCGCATCTGCTACGCAAGATATCGACGAAGCGATTGCACAAGCTGCAAAAGTTGTTCCAATCACGTCAGCAAAGACACTCATCGCAGTTGCAGGTACTGCAACAACAGTCGCAGCAGCTGCGCTAAAGCTTTCCGAATATGACAGATACGCAATCCACCTTTCACATATTTCTGCCCAAGATGTCCATGCTGCATCAAAAATGTTTTTCACACTTAATCGAGATGAGCGGGCAGCTCTTGGTTATATGCACCCCGGCAGAGTTGATGTGATTCCTGCAGGATCACTGGTTCTATCACGAGTCCTGCTTGCAACAGGTGCAAAAGAATTTGTTGCATCCGAATCAGACATACTTGATGGAATGGCTTGGTCACTTGCTTAAAACTTTGCCTCAATTAGATAAGGCAATTACTGCTTGCACACAATGCCCGCGATTAGTCCAGTGGCGAGAAGAAGTTGCAGTGACTAAGCGGAAGTCTTATGAAAATGAAAAGTATTGGGGCAAACCTGTTCCGGGCTTTGGGCCAAAGGATGCGGCGCTGGTAGTAATCGGACTTGCACCTGGTGCTCATGGCGCCAATCGAACAGGACGTGTTTTTACGGGTGATAGTTCGGGAGACTGGCTCTACAAATCGTTACATAAAAATGGATTGGCAAAGATTCCAACAAGTTCGAGTGCAAAAGATGGACAAGAGCTAATCAATACTCGCATTCTCTGCACAGTCAGGTGTGCGCCTCCGGATAACAAACCAAGTACGGAAGAGAAAAGTACGTGCCACCCATTTTTTTCTAATGAAATCGCCCTCTTGCTGCCTACAGCAAAAACATTTTTGGCCCTTGGAAGGGTGGCATGGAACTCGACTTATGTAACGCTTGTAGAACTCGGCGCAGATTTACCAAAGCCTAGAAAACCTTTTGCCCATGGCGCAACGATTAAATTCACAGGGGGCGATGGGGTAAAACGCACGCTTATTGCCAGCTACCACCCAAGTCAGCAGAATACTTTTACCGGAAAACTTACAGAAAAGGCGCTTGATACCGTGATTGCAAAGGCTAAAATAAATTTATGATCACAAAGAAGAACGCCTTTGGTTTAGTCGCTTTTGTTACCGCTGCAAACCTACTTGTAAATATTTATTACGAGATCTTCGAAGTTGTGCCCATTAACGATGCAAAAGCCTCACTCTTTGGCCATTTTTCACACGGGCTTGCGGGCGCTCCAGGACGCGTATTTGACCTACTTAGCTACTTCACAATCTGGAGCCAGATTGTTGTTGCGATAACTTTCTATGCTTTATATAAAAATTCAACTAGAAAAGATCGCTTTACTACGCTTCTGCTACCGACGGCAATCATGATGGTCACAATCACAGGCATTATGTTCTACGCACTTATTTATCCTGTTAACCCACCAAAAGGTGCAAATATTTATCCTAGCTTTGTCTCTCATGCTGTTGTCCCCGTGATTTCTGTACTTGCATGGATCGCATATGGACCACGTGGATTTATGAAAGTAAAAGCAATACCTTCACTCTTTATCATTCCAATTATTTGGGTTGGTCTAACTCTCGTTCGAGGAGTTATAAGTACTCAATATCCTTATGGAGTTCTTGATGTAACCGATATTGGTTACATGTGGTTTTTCATTACTGTCGTGGCAATTATTGTTTTTGGAGTTGTACTTGGACTTATTTACGCAGCTGTTGACAAGCTTCGCGCTAAAGCCAGCTAATAATTTCTGATGTGTGGCCGCTATGCCTTGTCAGCATCTGCTGAAGATATAGCGCTGCAATTTGATGCTGAGAAGAAGCCTGACGCATTTCTTCCTGCTCAGTGGAATATTTCACCAACCCAGCCAATTTTAATTGTTAGCGGTATTGATACATCAGGAGACGCCAGAACAATTTCGAAAGTCTCTTGGGGTCTAGTGCCAAATTGGAGCGAAGATACCTCGCGTGCATCCAATGCGATTAATGCTCGCGTGGAGTCTGTTTCAGAGAAACCAAGTTTTAGATCTGCATTTCGAAAGCGTCGTTGCTTAATCCCAGCTAGCGGATATTTTGAATGGGCCACAGAGTTGGGTAAATACAAACCCAAACAACCTTTCTATATCCATAACGAAGATGAGTCCCTACTTGCAATGGCAGGGATTTATGAAGAGTGGATTAACCCTGTTACAAGTACTCCACTTACAAGTGCAGCAATCATTACGCGCGAATCTGTTGGAGTTATTGCACCAATTCACCATCGCATGCCAGTTCTGTTACCGAAAGATCGCTGGGCTATGTGGCTTTCCACGGATTCACTTAGCGAGAGCAAAGTTCAGGAGTATCTGGCTCTGCTTGAAACCCCAAAGCCAGATGCCGGGTTGGTTTTTAGGCCGGTCTCTTCGGCGGTCAATAACGCACGAAATATCGGGCCCGAACTCATCGCTGGGATTGAGCTTGGAGAGCCGCAGACGCTCTTCTAGCAGCCTTTTCACGCCCAGGGTTGCCTTCTGTCAGGGGCTGTGACTATCTTTCGAACATATGTTCGAATACTCAGATCAGGAGCTCGCCCCGCTCTCCGGAGCCGACGAGGTCGTTGCCCATGAAGGAATTCCGGTCGAGTTCTTTTACAAGGGCCGCGCATTTCATATTCACGCGCTTCTTTCAAAATGGAAAGAGACCGCTGAATGGTGGAAGCACATTGGAGAAGGTGATCGCCTGCCATCACTCGGTGAAAAGTTATATTGGAAAGTAGAAGCAGCGCCGGTCGGAACCGTAAATACATTTGAGATTGAGTTTGATTTAGCGACAAACTCTTGGCAAATCCGCCCGACATCTCGTGGCCGGTAAGCAATTTACACACTTGCGGGTTGCAAGTGGATTTTCATTTAAATTTGGCACCGCTCTTCCAGAGAGCATCATCGTAAAAGCAGCGCGCCTTGGAATGTCATCGATT
Organism: uncultured Actinomycetes bacterium; assembly: GCA_903844585.1. The sequence goes on from CAIMUD010000145.1 coordinate 11,478, forward strand.
GCACTTACTGATCGAGAAGGCATGTCTGGCGCTATTCGTTTTGCTAAAAGTTGTGAAGAAGCCGGCATCACTCCGATTCTTGGCATCAACTTAAGTTTTATCCAGAAGCGATACCGCGTCACGCTATTAGCTAAAGCCCACCACCTCTCCTCGCTATACCGGCTTGTCACCGCTATCAATATGGATAATAGCGAAAGCCTGCTAACGCTTGAGCTGCTCAAAAAGTTTAAGGAATACTCCTCCAACGTTTTAGTTATGCACGGCGCAGAATCTGCAGTGGGTGAAGCAATTCTGCGAAGAAAAGAGAGCGAAGCGCTCGGGATGTTAGAGGCAAGTAGTGCGTTTTTTGCCGGTCAATCAATTGAATGCGTAAGCCATCAGAGTAGAGAGGAAGCACTTTTCTCAACACAAAGCGCCGCCCGGTTACTTGGCTTTGCCAGAAGCCACAACCTAGAAGCGGTATTAACAAATGCGGTTCGCATGCTTGACGCCGAAGATGCGCCCGTTGCCGATGTATTAGATGCTGCACGCAAACTTGTTGCAATCAACCGTAACAATATTGAGCGCAGTAATTCGGAAGGTTATTTAAAGAGCGCAGAAGAGATGTATGAGATTGCAGATGAGATTGCTATCGCTGCAGGAGAAAAGAACGGCAATGGCCTACTTGCCACTACTAATAAATGGGCAGAGCTATGTGGACTTTCACCACGTTTGGATGTTGGCATTGGAGCAATTCACTTACCCGAGCCACAAGTATTGGGCGCTACCGATAGCCAAGGCCTTGCAGATCAACTACGCCAGCAATGTGAAGCTGGCTTAAGCAGTAAATACACCGGCGAGCTATCTGTGAAAGCAGCTGCGCGGTTAGAGGAAGAACTCACAGTTATTCGGGGACTTGGTTTTGAATCCTACTTTCTAACCGTTGCACAGATTGCGCAGAGTGCAAAAAGTAAAGGGATACGCGTTGCTGCCCGGGGTAGCGGGGCAGGTTCGATTGTTTGTTATCTCTTAGGAATCTCTGGAATCGAACCAATTAATAACTTCTTACTCATGGAGAGATTTTGTTCACCGCTACGCCGAGATTTACCTGATATCGATATCGACGTTGAATCAGATCGTCGTTTAGAAATTTATGATGATGTCTTTGCAAAGTACGCAGACCCAGATTGGCAAAGCCCTGGCAATACATCGCGCTGCGCAACCGTTGCGATGGTCGAAACATATAAAGCACGTAGCGCAATTCGCGATGTAGGAGCTGCTATTGGGATGTCTCCTATGGAGGTGGATGCACTTGCTAAAGCGCTACCTCGAATTAGATCGAGCAATATTGCTCGCGCAATCGAAACAATCCCAGAGCTGCAGGGCCTTAATCTCAATTCGGCTCTCATCAAAACAGTTGTACAACTTGCAGCAAAGCTCGATGGTCTCCCACGCCACCTAGCAATGCACCCATGCGCCATCGCACTCTCTGATAGTTCGCTTCAAGATTTTGCACCTTTGCAGAGAAATGCAAGCGGTTATCCGATGGTGCAATTTAATAAAGATGATGTAGAAGCGATTGGCTTACTTAAACTTGATGTTCTCGGCGTCCGCATGCAATCTGCTATCTCATTTACTCTTTCTGAAATTGAGAGAGTCGAAGGGGAGAAAATTGATATCGATGAAATCAACTTTGATGACAAGCTAACTTTTGATCTCATTAAATCCACACGCACGTTAGGTCTCTTTCAAATTGAGAGTCCAGGCCAGCGCGAACTTGTAGGAAAATTTGCTCCTTCATCATTTAACGATTTAATTATTGGAATCTCACTCTTTCGCCCGGGGCCAGTTAAAGCCGACATGATCTCGCCATTTCTAAGGACAAGGCATGGCTTTGCACAACGCTCATTTATTCATCAGGATCTTGAGGAGATATTGACTGAGACAGAAGGCGTTGTTGTATTCCACGAACAAGTAATTCGTATCATCGCAAAGATGACAGGAGTTACTTATGCAGATGGCGATCAAAAGCGCCGCTTACTTGGCACAAGAGAAGGCCAACAAGAAGTCTGTGATTGGTTCTACTCACTCGCACTCTCTCGCGGTTATGAAATGGCTACCGTAGATAAAGTCTGGAAAGTCTTACGAGATTTTGCATCCTTTGGATTCTGCAAAGCACATGCTGCAGCCTTCGCACTTCCTACTTATCAATCAGGTTGGCTTAAAACTCATCACACCGCTGCATTTATCGCAGGAGTACTCACGCATGACCCAGGCATGTACCCAAAGCGTTTGCTCATTGATGAAGCGCGCCAATGGGGGATTGAGATTGCACCGGTAGATGTAAATAAATCAGAAGCCGTTTACAGAGTTGAAAAGACAAACGCAGTAACCCGCAAGCCATTTCAAGCGGTAAATACAAAAGCATCGGGCGAACTTCTGACACTTCCTGATGCACGTGGGTATGCAATCCGAATGTCCCTTGCAGATATCTCTGGAATATCTGGCGAAGAAGTAAGCAACATAGTCAGCGCCAGACCCTATTTAGATCTTGCAGACTTTATCTATCGCTCTAAAGCAAGTGCCCCAACAACCCAAGCCCTTGTAAATATTGGGGCCTTCGATGAAATCTGCGGCGTGGGGAAAAACGGGGTTAATAGACGCGATCTTTATATACATCTGCAAGAGTTACAGAAAATAAACGGTAATAAAAAGAAGGTTGACTCATCGCAACTCTCTTTTAATTTACTCACAAGTGATATTGAAAGCCTTGGCTTGCCAGATATAACGCAAGAAGAACAGCTAAAAAATGAGCTCACCGTCCTTGGCATGGATGTGACAAGCCACCTCCTTGCACCTTATGGAGAATTCTTAAACTCAATCGGCGTAACAAAATCTTCTGATCTCATTAAAGCCAGATCAGGTTCTTCTGTTGTTGTAGTAGGGGTAAAAGTTGCCCTACAAACACCACCTATTCGCACGGGCAAACGCGTTATGTTTCTAACTCTTGATGACGGGCATGGTTGTAACGATCTAACTTTCTTTGAAAGTGCTCAAGAAAACTTCGCGTATTTAATTAGAAATACGGCGCTAATTCTGGCTCGAGGAGAAATCCGCAGAACAGGCCCTCGTGGTGTATCTATTCGCGCTACGGGTGCATGGGATTTAAATGATGCTTATTCATCATGGAAAAACGAAATCAAAATTGCCAAGTAGACTGCACCTCGGTCATTGGCCCCCATAGTCCAATGGCAGAGACAGAGGACTTAAAATCCTTCCAGTGTCGGTTCGAGTCCGACTGGGGGCACCAAAAGCAACATATTCAGTTAACTACTTTTAAAATAATCTGCACACAAGCAAAGCTTGCGAACCTGCTGACTCTGCCATTGGGGTGACCCCCGGTGTTAAACATTGAGCGTGAAGGGATATGTACTACCAAAATATAAATATTTGCTTAATACTTGGTCAATGAAGAGAGCTTTTTTAATACTTCTGACACTGTTTCTAATTTTTAATAACGGTTCCGCATTTGCTGTAGATCCAGATGCCTCGACAAAAGCTCAAATTGAACAAGTCAACGCTGAAATTGTTCAGCTTGCAAACCGAATAAGCCTTGCAAATTACCCACCTGATGTCTGTAGTCAAAGTTATCCGCCCTTAGTAGCTGCAGAGGCTGAGCAAAATAGATTAGCTCGCGACTTTCCTTTTCAACTTTTTGATGTTGGAACCGGCAATACTTACACTCTTGAGGATTTATCAGTAAAAGCTAATCGCCCAATTACCATTGTGACAAAGGAACAGATGGCTGCTGCCATAGCAGCAGTTGAGGGGGCAAAGGAACCTTGTAACGCTTATAGCGCCTTAGTAAACAGAATTGATTTGCTTCGGAATCAGATTTTGTCGAGTTTAATCAATTATGGGGATGGCACAAATCCAAACGGACAAGCTTGTGCGGAATCTATGAATAACTTGAATGCAGAGTTAGGGCGTCAAAATTCGGAAGTGAATTTATTTATAAATCTTTGGGCTAATCCGGCAGAAACTATTGATTTTGTAAATAGATATTCACAAGAGGTAGGAGTATCTATTAAAGAATCATACAAAATTCTTTATACTAAAAGCTTGGCAGCATTAAATACGGCAATAGATAAAATGAAACTCTATCAATCTAGCACTAGTCCAGGTGAAAATATTCAACCGTTACAAATTTGTGAAACTGTTAGACAATACAAAAATGAGTATTCGAACGCAAAAATC
>CAIMUD010000146.1 GCA_903844585.1 uncultured Actinomycetes bacterium
AATTCCACCACTTGCCACAACTGGCGCCTTTGTTACAGCGCAGACGGACTTGAGTAATTCAAGATTCGGGCCAGCCAACATTCCATCCTTGGTTACGTCTGTAACCACATAACGCGCACATCCATCACTATCTAGTCTTTGAATTGTTTCGAAGAGATCTCCTCCATCTCGAGTCCAGCCACGAGCCGACAAAATGTGCCCACGAACGTCTAAACCAACTGCAATGCGATCGCCAAATTCTGCAATCACGTGAGAAGTCCACTCGGGATTTTCTAGCGCTGCAGTTCCTAAATTAACTCGAGTACATCCAGTTGCGAGTGCTTTACGTAATGACTCGTCATCTCTGATGCCACCTGATAATTCAACTTTAATGTCTAAAGCGCCAATAACTTCTGCCAGTAAATCAGCGTTGCTGCCAATACCAAAGGCCGCATCGAGATCTACAAGGTGAATCCATTCGGCGCCTGATTTTTGAAAATCTAATGCAGCATCAAGTGGCTTGCCGTAACTCGTTTCTTTACTGAGTTCGCCTTGAACAAGTCGGACAGCTTTGCCATCTTTCACATCGACAGCTGGTAATAATTCAAGAAAACTCATAGTGCAGCACTCCAATTAGCAATCAATTTCAAACCAGCTTGTCCAGATTTTTCTGGATGAAATTGTGTCGCACATAAAGGGCCATCTTCTACAGCAGAGAGGAACTTTTCACCGTGAATCGTCCATGCCTGCGCCTTACCGACAGATTCTTTAGCAGCGTATGAATGAACAAAATAGAAAGACTCTTTTTCGACACCTTTAAAGAGTTGAGATGCTCCAATAATTTCAACTGTATTCCAACCCATGTGAGGAAGAATTGGAGCATCGATTTCGCTCACAGTGCCATCCCACATTCCAATGCCTTTATGTGTTCCGTATTCGAGGCCGTCACTAAAAAGTATTTGCATACCAATACAGATTCCCAAAGTTGCTTTGCCAGCGCTCTTTCTCTGCCGAATCACATCGGCTGCGCTAATTGCATTGATGCCATTCATGCATGCTGCAAATGCGCCAACTCCTGGCACAACTAAACCATCGGCTTTGAATGCAACATCTAGATCAGATGTCAGTTGAACATCATGGCCAGTTGTTGCAAACGCACGTTGGGCAGACCGTAAGTTTCCCGATCCATAATCCAAAATTGCTATCAAAGAACGCCCTTAGTTGATGGAACACCGGTCACTCGTGCGTCTAAAGAGACAGCATCACGAAGCGCGCGAGCAACTGCTTTAAATTGAGCTTCGAATACGTGGTGCGCGTTACGACCTTCAAGGACTCTAATGTGAAGTGCAATGCGTGCTTCGGCGACAATGGATTCCCAAATGTGCTTACCAAGAGTCGTATCAAAGGGTCCGATTAACTCGACTATTTCTGGTTGACGGTGAACTAAGTATGGACGACCTGAAAGATCAACTGCAGCTTGCACAAGTACTTCATCAAGCGGAACCATTGCATCACCAAAGCGACGGATACCTGCTTTATCGCCTAGTGCTTCCCGCAGAGCTTGACCAAAGGCAAGAGATGTATCTTCAACTGTGTGGTGTGAATCAACATCAATATCACCGGTTGTCTTTACTGTGAGATCAAAACCCGAGTGCTTGCCAAGTTGTGAAAGCATATGATCAAAAAAAGCAACACCTGTGTCAACGGAAATATTTCCTTGTCCATCAAGATTGAGTTCGACAAGAACGCTGGATTCTTTAGTCGTACGTTCAAC
>CAIMUD010000147.1 GCA_903844585.1 uncultured Actinomycetes bacterium
GTAATCCAAACATCACACCAGAAATAACAAAAGAAGCAGTAGTGCTTCAAGTTGGTCACGCTATTCGCACAACTATTTCCGCGATGAACCAACTTCGCCAGATGCTTTCAATCTCAACTCGAATCGTAGGTGCAACTCCAGAACTAACAGTTTCTGTCGCCGAAGATTTGAAGAATATCCCTGAATTCGAGCCACGCTTCTTGCGCCTTAATGCGCAGGAGCCTTACCGACTTAAAGCGACCGCGATCGTGCACAAGTTGGCGTTCACACGTGAGCGTCATGCTGCTGGAAAACCTCATGTTCCTGGCCGCGATTACGCTAGTTCTGCCGAACTCTTAAAAGATCTCACTCTTTTGCGTGACTCACTCTTTGCTCATAAGGGCGAATTAATTGCAACTGGTTTACTCGAGCGAACAATTCGAAGCATCGCAGCTTTTGGACTTACCCACGCAACGCTTGATATTCGCGAACATTCTGATGCACATCACTTTGTTCTTAAGCAGCTACTTCCAGCTGGGTATATCGATTTAACTCACGATGAGAAATTTCCTATTCTCTCTAAAGAACTCGCATCTTCTGCAGTACTTGATACATCGAAGCTTGATGCCGCCGGAAAGAAAACGTATGAAACTTTTGTTGCAATCAACGAACTCATCGATACATTCGGTCCTGAAGTTATTGAAACTTATATAGTTTCGATGACAAAGGGCGCAGATGACCTTCTTGCTGCCACAGTCATTGCCAAGCAAGCAGGGCTTGTCGATATGAATAAAAAAGTCGCGCGCATTGGTTTTGCTCCACTTCTTGAAACCGTCGCAGAGCTTCGTGCAGCAGGAGAGATCCTTGAAAAATTATTGAGCGACCCTACCTATCGTGAAGTTGTGCGTATGCGCGGAAATCTTCAGGAAGTAATGCTTGGTTACTCAGATTCAAATAAAGATGCAGGTATCGCAACTAGCCAGTGGGAAATTCACAGAGCGCAACGAAATCTTCGCGACATTGCAAAGAAGTATGACGTTCACCTACGTTTATTCCACGGTCGCGGTGGATCTGTCGGTCGCGGTGGCGGTCCAACATATGAAGCTCTCGTTGCACTTCCATGGGGAAGCGTTGATGGCCAGATAAAGATGACTGAACAGGGTGAAGTAATCAGTGACAAGTACGCACTGCCAGCACTTGCTCGCGAGAATGTAGAACTCACACTGGCTGCATCTCTTGAAGCGACGGTTCTAAATAGATCTGCGCGCCAATCTCCAGAGGATTTACAAAGTTGGAACGATTGCATGGATGCAATTAGTTCAGCTGCATTTACACGCTATCGCTCGCTCATTGATCACCCTGATTTACCTGCATATTTCTATGCTTCAACACCTGTTGAACAACTTGGAAATCTATTTCTTGGTTCAAGACCTTCGCGTCGTCCGGATGCTGCAGCAGGTCTTGATTCACTGAGAGCTATTCCCTGGGTATTTGGTTGGACACAATCGCGTCAAATTGTTCCAGGCTGGTTCGGCGTTGGTTCAGGTTTAAAGGCGGCGCGCGAAGCTGGTAAAGCCGATGTCATGAAGACGATGCTCGGCGGATGGCACTTCTTCCATACATTTATTAGCAATGTTGAGATGACTCTTGCTAAGACCGATCTTGCGATGGCAAAACGTTATGTAGAAACTCTCGTACCAAAAGAGTTACACCACTTCCTTGACACAATCTTAGAAGAATTTGAACTTACAGTTAAAGAAGTTCTGGCCTTAACTCAGAAGAAAGAACTTCTGGGAGATCAAGAAATTCTTGCCAGAACTCTTCAGGTTCGTGAGGCATATTTAGCACCGCTACATTTACTACAAGTAAGCCTGCTACATCGTGTGCGAAGCGCAGGAGATAAGGCTGATAAAACTTTAATTCGAGCGCTTCTACTTACTATTAACGGTGTTGCTGCAGGTCTTCGAAATACCGGTTGATTTAAGAGTTAAATTGCTGCTGAGTGAAATCAAGTCCTTTTTCAATCAAAGACTCAACTACATCTGCACCACGATCTAGAAACTCACCCAAATCTTTCTTCTCCGCTTGGCTAAAAGCTTTCAGTACAAAGTCAGCAGGATCTTGTTGACCCATTGGACGTCCAATGCCCAGGCGCACGCGAAAATACTCTGCGGTGCCGAGTGAGCTGGTGAGAGATTTCAAACCGTTATGACCGTTATCCCCGCCTGCAATCTTGGATCGAATTGCGGCATAAGGAATATCCAACTCATCATGCAGAACAATTATTTTTGATGGTTCAACTGAGTAAAACTTTGCAAGATTGGTAACAGGGCCGCCAGATTCATTCATATAGCTCTTAGATTTTGCAAGAATGATTGAAAAGGCATCGACACCGACGCCTAACTTGTAGGCAGCGATGTCGGTACGAGATTTATGCGTTGAAAACTTTACGTTGTGGCGCTTTGCAAGTTCATCAATAACCATCTGACCAACATTATGTCGGGTGGCTGCATACTGATCGCCCGGGTTACCGAGACCAACAACAATCCATGGTGATGTGCTCACGACAGAAAGAGTAGGGCTTAAGCGTCCTTCTTATCTGCATCAGCAGCAGGTGCCGCATCAGTTGCAGCAGCTTCGCCTTCAACAGCAGCGACAACTGGAACTTCTTCAACAACGGTTGAACGCTCTGAAAGGTGAACAACGATTGTCTTCGGATCAGAAATCAGCTTGATTCCTGCTGGAAGGACAACGTTCTCTGCATAAAGTGATTGACCAGCCATAAGACCAGTGAGATCAAGGCTAAGGGAAGAAGGAATAGCGGTTGCTTCTGCTTCGACTTCAATTGTGTTGTGTACGTGTTCAAGAATTCCGTCACGATCGTGTTCACCAGTTGCATGAACAGGAACTGAAACTACAACGAGTTCGCCGCGACGAACTGTCACGAGGTCGATATGTTCAAGAATTTGACGTAGTGGATCGCGAACAATCGCCTTTGGAAGAGTTAACTCATCTTTGCCATCAATTGCGATTTCAAGAAGAACGTTTGATTGCTTAAGTGCAACGCCAAGTTCGCGTGCAGGAAGTGTGATGTGCTTTGGAGCTTCACCGTGACCATAGATCACTGCTGGTACTAGACCATCGCGACGTGCGCGGCGTGATGCACCTTTACCAAACTCAGTACGTGTGGTGCCTTTAATTTTGATTTCAGCCATTTGTCTTACTCCTTATACGTCGATTACGGAATTTATCCCTCGCCGGAACATGTCAAAGGCTACCTTCGCCTTTCCAATCCGCCAAATCCGAGCCTCGCTGGGGTACCACTTAAGAAATTATGAATGGGTGCTTGTAGAGAACGTAAAACGAAGAGTGAGCGGAAAGCGCCATGAAGAATTTCTTAGGAGTGCCCGTCGAAGAGGCTCGTGACCGAACCGTCTTCGAATACTTCGCGAATTGCGCGTGCTAGTAGTGGCGCGATTGTAAGAACTGTAAGTCCGTCGAAGCGTTTCTCGTCTGGAACCGGGAGTGAATTGGTGACAACAACTTCTTTTACTTTGCTTGCCTTGAGACGATCAATGGCTGGACCTGAAAATACTGCGTGGGTTGCGGCGATAATTACATCTTTGGCACCGGCTTCGACGAGTGCGTCAACAGCTTTTGTAATTGTTCCGGCTGTATCAATCATGTCATCGATTACTACGCATGTTTGACCTGAAACATCACCGACAACTTTGCCAACAATTGATTCATTTGGGATGCGCGGGTCGCGTGTTTTATGGATGAAAGCAATTGGGCAACCACCGAGAAGTTCTGACCAACGCTCTGCTACACGCACGCGGCCTGAGTCTGGAGAAACGATTGTTAAACGACTTCTATCAACTTTCTTTCCGACGTAATCGGCAAGCATTGGAAGTGCAAAGAGATGATCCACTGGTCCGTCGAAGAATCCTTGAATTTGTGAGGTGTGAAGATCTACAACCATAAGTCGATCGGCGCCTGCGGTTTTATAAAGATCTGCCATCAATCGTGCGGAAATAGGTTCGCGTCCGCGGTGCTTCTTATCCTGGCGCGCATATCCGTAAAAAGGTGCGACAACTGTAATTCTCTTTGCTGATGCACGCTTGAGCGCATCGACCATGATGAGTTGTTCCATGATTTGTTTATTTACTGGCGCGGTATGGCTTTGAATTACGAAGGCATCACAGCCGCGAACACTCTCTTCGAAGCGAACGAAAATTTCTCCATTTGCAAAGTCGTATGCAGATGTTGGAGTGATTGGAATACCGAGTTCGGTAGCTACTTCTTCGGATAACTCTGGAAATCCGCGGCCTGAAAAGAGTCGAAGTCTTTTCTCTGAGGACAAACGAATTTCGCTCAAGGAAATTACCCTTTCTTCTTATCGCTACTTGAAGCAGCTTCAGCTGATTTACTGCCAGAACGCTTACGCAGAACCCAACCTATTACATTTCTTTGCTTGGCCCTAGCGACACCCATGGCGCCGGCTGGAACATCTTCAGTAATGACAGAACCAGCTGCGGTGTATGCCCCGTCACCAATTGTTACTGGCGCAACCAACATTGAATCGCTTCCGATTCGTACGTGATCTCCAACTGTTGTGTGATGTTTTTCTGCGCCGTCGTAATTTACAAAAACTGTTGCTGCGCCAATATTTGTTCCCTCACCAATAGTTGCATCACCAACATAGGAAAGGTGCGGAACCTTTGAGCCTTCTCCAACCTGCGCGTTTTTCATTTCAACGAATGCACCCGCACGTGAATCTTTGCCCAACTTTGTTCCAGGGCGTAAATATGAGAATGGCCCAACGCTGGCAGATTCGCCAATGACGGCGCCAGTGCAATATGACTCCATCACCTGTGCGCAGCACTCAACTTTGCAATCAATAAGTGTTGTGCGCGGACCAATAACTGCGTTGGAAGCAATCACAGTCGCACCAGCAATTGTTGAGCCGGGCAAAATAGTTACATCGTTTGCAATTGTTGCTGTCGCATCAATCCATGTAGTTGTTGGATCCACAATTGTTACGCCTTCGCGCATGAAGCCTTCGTTAATGCGCTCACGCAAAAGAGCCGCGCTCTCGGAAAGCTGAACCCGATCGTTTACTCCAAGAATCTCGACGAAATCTTCAATCATCGCTGCCGCAATAGTGCCACCGTCATTGCGCAAGATTTCAATAACATCGGTCAAATAAAGCTCGCCCTGCGAATTATCGCTTTTAAGCTTATTAATTGCGCCAGCTAACTTCTTCGCATCAAATGCATAAACACCCGAGTTAACTTCGAAGATGGCCTTCTCAAAATCATCAGCATCACGTTCTTCAACTATGCGAAGTAGTGATCCGTCATCTGCGCGAATTATGCGCCCATAACCTGTTGGGTCTGGGTGCTCAGCCGTTAATACTGACGCTGCAAATCCACCTTTATGGTGAACTTCAAGGAGTTGTGAAAGTGAGTCGGAGGTAAGCAATGGAGTATCGCCAGCTAGTACAAGAAGTGTTCCTGTGGCATCTAAATCTGCGAGCGCTAACTGTGTTGCGTGCCCCGTACCACCGCGTCGTTCTTGAAAAACTGTTTTAACTTGTGGCGCGATTTCTGCCAAGTGTGCTTCAACTTCCGCGCGGCCAGCACCAACAACAACGCGCACGCTCTTTGGATTTAGCGCGCTAACTGCATGTAATACATGTCCGACAAGGGTTCGACCTGCAATGGGATGCAAAACTTTTGATGTTGATGATTTCATTCGAGTGCCCTCGCCGGCAGCCAGTACAACCACTGTTTCCAGACGAGATGTGCTCACGGAGTTCAGTCTACTTGGTAGCTCCGCCATCTACATCGGCTGAGCATTACATTGCTCCGCCACCAGGTATCGATCCTGGACCCTGGGCTTCAAAGGCCCATGTGCTAGCCACTACACAATGGCGGAACCTATATTCTCCCTTATAACTGTGGGTGCTGGCGACCACTAACCTTAGGTTTTATGAGCGCCGCAAATCGTGACGAGGTCGACCGCTTAATTGCTGCATGGAAACGCGAACGCCCAGACCTAGACCTTGCACCCCTTGCAATCCTTAGCCGCATCACGCGAATTTCTCGACAGTTAGATATTGCGCGACGTGATGCATTTGCCGAACTCGATACATGGGGATTTGATGTCCTTGCAGCACTTCGCCGCGCAGGTTCTCCTTACCAACTTTCGCCGGGACAACTTATGCAAGAAACGATGGTTACAAGTGGAACCATTACCAATCGCCTAGATGGACTTGAAGATCTAAAATTAATTACCCGTGGACCAGATCCTGATGATGGTCGAGGTTCACTCGTTAAATTAACTGCAGCAGGTGTACGAGCAGTTGATAACGCTATGGAAGATTTACTCGATCGTGAGCGTGGATTACTGGCTTCGCTCACAAAAGATGAACGCGTAGACCTTGCAGATTTATTAAGTCAGCTAGCTAGTACGTTAGAGGAAAACTCTTAAATTACTCGGCGACGTAGATTTCAACTCTGCGATTTAGCGCAAGCGATGCCCGATCTTTCGCCTTTACAGCAGGTTTGCTAGGACCGAACCAAAGTTTGATCAATTTCGGTTTAATTCCCTGACTCTTCATGTATTCAGCTACTGCTTTGGCTCTTGATTTTGAAAGCCAATTGTTGTCGACACCTTTCTTAATATCTGTGTTTCCCTCAACAATTAATTTATTTGCAGGAACCGATTGTAAAATCTTTGTCACTGCTAGAAGCTTTTGTCGGTCATTTTTATCTAAGAAGTATTCATTTGAATTGAAGTAAATCACCGCGAGTTTTGTGAGCTTCGGAGCCGAAGCCGCAGTTCCGTCCGAAGGTGTGACCGGGCGAACCGTTATTTGACGCGTCACCGTTAGCGGTTTAAAACCAACCAAATCCAGCGGGGTGAAGTTCGCGGTAATTTCAAGGGTTCCAGCTGGTGGTTTATATCCAGACTTGATGGAATAGGTGACTGATCCTGGAACATTAAAAAGTGCGCTTAATTGTTCAGAGCCAATTACTTCGCCCTCGTACAAATCAATTGGCTTCCATAAACAATCTGGTGTGGAAGGTGAAGCTGGAGCGGAATAACTACCACCCCCACCGCCGCCGCCAGTGCTAATCCATAGCGCCACGAATTCAATATCCGAAGTGACTGTAAATTCACTCCCTGCTTGATATTTCAGGCCGTTGAATTGCCAACCGTCGAAAGTGGCGTTGCTCTTATTCAACGAGTCCGAAGATTGTACAAAAATTTTGTTTCCGGAAAGAGTCAGATATTCCGTTGGAGTTGTACCACTTGCTCCTGACGGGTTATAAGTAATTGAATACTTACTTACGGAATAAAAGATATAAACGATTCCATTTGATCCGGAAGAAGCTGGCATGTTGCCATTTCCACCTCCGCCACCGCAACCAAATCCCGTTGCAGCGGTTGTTGCGACGGCTACGGCGCCATAGTTATCATTTCTACTTGCACCATTTCCGCCACATGATTGACCACCGAGTCCACCAATTTCATCTGAGCCACCACCACCACCGCCAGCAAAATTTTCATCTTTGCCAATTACATTTAGCATGTAACCACTACCGCCGGCACCTGCAACATCTGCAGATACACCGCCGTTACCTCCGGCCGAACTTGCTCCGCCGCCACCACCAGCGGGCGCACCACTCCCAGCGCTACCGTTACCACCGCTGTTACCTTGCTGGAGACCTTGTGCATCAGTGGTTCCAAGTCCGCCACTTGAAGTTAAACCTGAACCGCCGCCACCAGACCCGCCAACTTTTCCATCGGTTGGGCCAATTTTTCCACCACCACCGCCTCCGACAAGAGTTTTTACATATGCCCCGTTGCCAGTAGTTATTACTGTGTTTGAACCATTTGTTCCATAATTACCTGCACAACCGGTACCTGCACCACCTGCTCCACCGGGTCCAACATTTACAACAACTGTTCCGACAGCCAAAAAATTACTTCCGGTGTGTAAATATCCGCCAGCTCCACCGCCACCGCCAACACATGCACTTCCACCGCCACCGCCACCAGCCACGGCGACAATTTCCACTTCTTTGGATCCACCGGGAATCGTCCACGTGCAATTCGTATTTTCCGAAAATTTCAAAACTCTTTTACCGGTTGGTAGATCTGAATAGGTGTAGCAACTATCAGTAGTTTTAAAACTTCGTATCGAAGACTTAGTCTCAATTCCCGAGCTAGTTGAAGAAACATAATAGTAATAAGTCGTATCGGGGTTTAACCCCGTCAAAGTTTTTGTGACGGTGTTGTAAGCATTTGCAGTTACTACGTTGGGGGAGGTCGCTGCCACGCTTGTGCACGAAGTGAGATCAGCGGTAATTCCGTAGCAAAAACTAGCCGTAGAGCCCGCAGAGCTCGGTTTTACCGTGCCTTTCAAAATGGCAGAACTTGATCCAATATCTTGAGCTCCAGTGTTTATTGAAATCGCAGCCGGTAAATTTCCATAAGAAAGAGTGCTCGATTCTCTATCAGTATCCGAAAATGGAGTGTCGTCTCCATACTCAACTACATAACCATAAAAGGGAACTGTAGCTTCGTTACCATTTAGATCATTCCAATAACCACTTGCAGCATTCCAGTTGAAAACAACATTGTCTTCACCACAGTAAGTGTGTCCGACACCGCACCCAGTAACGAGGGTGCCAGAACTACTATTATTGGGCTCGCGTTGTGAAGATGCTGCGTCAGCCCAGTTTGAGTAAATCAATACATCCTGATTGGCATCGCTCACATTCGAAGTAGTTCCAGGGTCATACCCCGCGTACTCATGAGTGGATTCCCATGTGACCCAATCAGAATTTACCGAACCGACTCCAGCCCTTTGACGCCAGAAAACTTTTCCTTTTTCTGGGCCGTCATAAAAACGCCAAAGACCTTCAGTGCCTACGGAACCGGCCAACATTGAATCTGAAACGGAAGTTGCCGTGAAGTAATTAAAAGTAGGGTCGGTGACAGGCGTGTAACTTGAGGCGCCAGTCACTCCACCGTCAGTACCGCCGATCCATACGTTCAGCGCGCCTTGGAGTTTGGATTTTAGAAAATCATTTTCACCCGAAGTTGTTATATTTGTTAAATATCCTGGGCGACTTTTTAGAGTTCCCACACGAGCAAGTGAATTCGCCTCAGACCACGTACAGGCCGAATTGCCTAGGCCAAGTGGCGTTAGAGTTTCCATTGGCCATGATCTAATGTAATTACCCTGCGATGTTGCGTCACCCTCGCAGAATGCATTTGTTTTCGCTCCATTTCTGAAGTGACCTACTTTGTAATAATGACCATCACGGGGGTAAAAGGCAACGCCTGGGACATCTTCGGTAATTGTTAATGAGATTTTTATTTGATCATTCCAGGAACCATTTTCAGAATGATAGAAAAAACCGTCACGCAAGTTTGCCTTTATCGCTGCATCTTGGCCCACAAAAGTTATCTGGGTGAAGTGATTCATTGTGTCGGTCCCTGAGGTAAATCCAAATGACGGTGTTAGCGCATCAGTTGTCAAGGATAGAAAATCTCCTGATGGTGCATTTTCAAGGTTGATACCAATTAAAAAATTTGTACCAACTGGTCCTGTGATGCTGTAACCATTTAACTGGTAAACACCTGGGCTACCAAGTAAAAAACCATCCAAATTTGTATTTGTTGTTACTACGGCGGCAATCGGATCTACAGCCCAAGCCCTCGGTACTAAAAAACTAGAAATCGGAAGCGCAATCGCAATCGCTAGCAATGGGGCTATTAGCCTCTTTGTCAGGTAACCAATTTTCACGTCAAGAATTATACTGAATTGAATTCAGTTTAAGAGCTAACCCCTTTTGATCACATTCAGGAATTCATCAATGGAGCTCTGCATTTGCTTCGCTGGGTTGAATCCGAGGCGTCTCCAATACGGGTTCTTGGTGTCGCTCGGCTTGCGCCCTGCCATCCAAAGCCCGCCACCGATTGTGGAAAATCCGAGGAGCGAAACGTACATCGCAAATTTTGAATCAGTACTAATGAGCGCGGCAACTTTCACTGGAGCTAAAACTTTAAAGGGTTTCTTCTTTTGCATCGCCCTAACAGCCGAACTCATATAGGCCACATTATTTGCTCCATATTCAGACATGGTCTTCATAAAGTGCTTTAACTGGGCTTCTGAATCGCCAGCAGCTTTTGTGCCCGAACGAAGTGCACCTCTTGGAAACTCCAGCAATACTCCTATACCTGGATACGTTGTTGTCCAATCAATCATTTGCTTAATCCATGTTCGGGCGACGATTTCAGGATTTGTTTCATATTTTGTATCTAACTGAATTTTCTTAATCATTTTTGAATATGAGTAAATCACGGTGTCAAAAACTAGAGTCTCTGTTTTCTTGTAATAGTGATTGATAAGACTTGGGCTAACGGCTAATTTGGTTGCCAGGCTTTTAAGTTCAAGTCCAGTAACACCCATTGTGCCAAGCAATTGTTCTGAAGTATTCAGAATCTCTTGATGCATCTCTGTAAGGTTTTCATACTCCGATGGAAAACCTATTGCAGGGACTATTCGTTTAGGTTTCATGATGGGACTCTTAAATTACTCTCGCACCGTGCACCGGACCGTAGGCTCGGGCAACACTTCCAACAACACCGCTTGCAGTGAGTGCAACAGCTAGATCTAAACCTTGTTCTTCATCGCTAACTAAGAAGGCAACAGTCGGACCAGAGCCAGAAACAATTGCACCGAGGGCGCCATAATCTCGGCCAACTTCCAAAACTAAATCAAGTGCAGGACGAAGTGAACAAGCTGCCA
>CAIMUD010000148.1 GCA_903844585.1 uncultured Actinomycetes bacterium
CCTGCACCTGCTGCCATCATTTCAATTGCACAACAAGCAAGACCAAATGTTGCTGGCCATAGCGAATTTTTGCGCATGTAACCAGCAAGCTTTTCAACTGAAGTTAATACGATTCCGCTTGGTAACTTGTCTTCTAGTCCCATTCGAGACCTCCGCGTCGCCACACATATGCATAAGCAACAAAGACTGTTGCAATGAAAATTGCCATCTCAACTAATCCGAAAAGTCCAAGTGCGTCGAATGTAACTGCCCAAGGATAAAGGAATACAATTTCAATATCGAAAATAATAAAAAGCATCGCAGTTAAAAAGTATTTAACAGGAAAACGTCCGCCCTCTGCCGCTTGTGGTGAAGGTTCGATTCCACATTCATAAGCCTCAAGCTTTGCGCGGTTATATCGAGCAGGTCCAGTGAGGGCTCCGAGGGCAATCGAGATAACGCCAAAAGCCAGCCCTGGCACGATCATCGCCAGCAGCGGAACATATGGATTTGAGCTCACGCGGAAATCCTAAGCCGATAAGCGGGGTGCTTCCTACCTTGCTTCCTTGTGGGCAATGTGAACTGCGACAACTCCCCCAGTGAGGTTTTTCCAGGTCACGCGGCGCCAGCCCGCAGCTTGGATTTTGACTGCGAGCGCCTCCTGATTTGGCCACGCCCTGATCGACTCTGCCAGATAGATATAGGCATCGGGATTGGATGAGGTCTTGCTGGCAATCCACGGAAGTGCTCGCATTAGGTATCTGGAATATATGGTGCGAAAAGGAAGCCATGTCGGGCTTGAAAACTCGGCGATGACTAGGCGGCCGCCAGGTTTTACAACGCGAAGGGCTTCTCTAAGCGCCTTCTCGGTGTCATTGGTATTTCGCAGACCGAATGAGATTGTAAAAAGATCGAATTCACCATCCCCAAAAGGAAGGTTCAAGGCATCAGCCTTTGTGAAGGGTAGATGTGGGCGCACTTTGCGACCGGCATCCAACATCCCCTGCGAGAAATCGGCTGGGATTACATCGGCGCCTGCAGCTGCAAGTGGCTCTGAACTTGAGCCAGTACCGGCGGCCATATCCAAAATCTTCATCCCCGGTTTTGGGTCAATAACGGCGGTTGTGGCCCGGCGCCAAGCCTTAGTCTGACCCAGGCTGAGCAGGTCGTTTACTAAGTCATAGCGCTTAGCCACGCCATCGAACATCGCAGCTACTTGCGCTGGGTTCTTATCCATATTGGCGCGAGACATGGACATATTCTCTCTCGGAGTAGGCTCTGCCACAACTTAGGAGGTAATTTTGACGATCTTTAGTGAACAAGCAAGCCGCTCACTGCGCGCAACGGTTTTCCCACGTAGTTCGGCGCTAACACAAGCTCTCTTTGTTATGGGTGGAGTTGGCATCATCTCTGCGCTGGCTCAAATCTCAATTCCAGTTCCTGGATCTCCGGTTCCTGTCACAGGACAAACACTTGCCGTACTTCTTATTGGAACAACATACGGAGCACGTCTTGGATTTATTACCTTCGCAACTTATTTATTAGCAGCAGTTGCTGGTGCTCCGATTTTCGCCCCATCGGAAACACTTCCTAGTTACGGACTTGCACGTTTAACAAGTGCAACGGGTGGTTACTTAGTTGGAATGCTCGTGGCTTCATTTGTACTTGGACTTCTTGCAGACCGCAAAGCTGATCAAAAATTTAAAACTTCTTACGTTGCTCTTCTTGCTGGAACAGTAATAATTTTTGCATTTGGACTTACTTGGTTGCACTTTTCGCTCAACCTCACATGGGCGAAAACAATCAGCGCAGGACTTACTCCTTTCATCTTTGGCGAAGCGCTTAAAATTGCAATCACTGCAACATCTCTTCCAATCATTTGGAAGAAGATTTCGCAGAAACTTAACTAATAGTTTCCAAAAGCAAACATGCCTTCCCTAGTTCCGGTTACTTCTGTTCGTCTTGGCGAGCATCTTCCGCTACTCGATTTACTGCCATCTGATTCACCTGTCTCTTGGGTGCGCGGAGGCGATGGTCTTGTTGGGTGGGGAACTTACGCAAAGACAACTGTGAGTGGAGTCGATAGATTCGAAAAGGCTCGCGAGTGGTGGCACAAGCAGTTGGAATCTTTCTCTGTTTCAAATGCAGTACAAACAAGTGGTTCTGGGCCAATTCTTTTTACATCTTTTTCATTTGATCCAGAGGAAAGCTCTGTTCTTACTATTCCAAAAGTTATAGTTGGAATGCGCAATGGAAATTCATGGATTACATGGATTGGAAGCCAAGCTCAACCTGAGTTGCCAGACAGTAAAGAAAAAGTTGAAAAGAACGCCTTCTCGTGGGGAGATGGCAGCCTCACTCCTTCAGAGTGGCAGAACCGAGTGGCATCAGCCATTACTGAAATCTCGAATTCATCCCTTGAAAAGGTTGTCCTTGCTCGCGACTTAACGGCCACAGGTGAAAAAGAGGTTGATCCCCGTGAAATTCTGCGACGCCTCAGCGCTGAATACCCATCTACTTGGACTTACTGCGTAGATGGTTTGGTGGGTGCTACTCCAGAGTTATTACTCAGACTTTCTCGCGGAATGGTTACATCACGAGTACTTGCCGGCACAATTAGTAAAACTGGCGACGATGAAAAAGATTTAGCGCTTGCGGCATCACTTGCACGTTCTTCGAAAGATCTTGAGGAACACGAGTATGCGGTTCGCTCCGTAGCTGATGCGCTCGAACCATTTTGCGCATCAATGAATGTTCCTGAATCACCATTTGTATTGCATTTAGCAAATGTTATGCACCTTGCAACCGATGTGACTGGCGCGCTCATCGAATCAAGGCGTGAAGTAGACGCATTCAAAATCTTAGAGAAGTTGCATCCATCTGCTGCAGTCTGTGGAACCCCGACAAAAATTGCTTCGGAAGTGATTACAAGGATTGAAGGAATGAACCGTGGCCGCTATGCAGGACCTGTTGGCTGGATTGATGCACGCGGTGACGGCGAACTCGGACTAGCTCTTCGTTGTGGGCAAATTACAAATACTGTGATTCGGATTTTTGCAGGGTGCGGAATTGTTGCTGGTTCCAATCCAGAGAAAGAATTGCTTGAAAGCAGTGCAAAATTTGCACCCATGCGCAGCGCTCTAGAGTGAATCCATCTTCGCGTAAATATTTTTAATAAAGTCTGCATTTGTTTCACGAGTAGGTACATCAATAACGATTACTGACATTCCCTCAACAGGTGCAGATAAATCTGCTATGAGTTCGGATTCTTTTGAAATCTTCTTTGTTTTGACACCAAGTGCCCCTGCAATCGCAGCAAGGTCTAGGCCATGTGGAGTTCCAAATACTTTTTCAAATCCGTGAGCACCTCTCGCTGGAAGAGTAGAAAAAATTCCACCACCGTCATTGTCAATTACATAAATTTTTAAATTTGTTTCCTCTTTATTTACTAGGCCAGTTAAGTCATGCAGAAAAGAAAGATCCCCTAATACGGCGATGGTCTCGTCTCTATTTGCAGCGATTCCAAGTGCAGTTGAAATATTTCCATCAATCCCAGCAAGTCCACGATTAGCAAAAGTTTCTACACCGCTTCTAGCTCTTGCAAAACCTTCGATATCTCTAATCGGCCTGGATGAAGAGATATAGAGAGCGGTACCAGATGGAATACCAACTCCAATTTCACGTGCGATAAGTTGTTCTGACCATTGCGTAATTTCATTTACAACTTTTCCGGCCCGATCCGAATATTTACGCCATTTTGCCACCCACTCTTCATCCACCGCAGGAACCTCAACTTTTGGGATCGCAGTAAATCGTTGATCGGCAATGCGATCTGAATCAACTGTGGCAATACGAGGATCAACAACAATAGTTTTACGGGCAGATCCAACGAGTGTATTAATTGAACGCGAAAGTGTTGTGCGCCCAACTACTACAACAGTATCCGGAGTTAAATCCTTCTGATTTGTCTTAGATGTAAGAAAAAGCGATGCATGAGAAATGGCGCTACTGAATGAAAGTGGATCCTCGCTTACTAAAGGCCATCCAAGCTTTTCTGCAAAGTCCTCAATCTGACTCACGCTAAATCCAGCTCTGTCGTGTCCTACAACAAGTAATCCGCGAACCGTCTTTGAATTAAAAATTCCAGCTTTCTTGCGGTCGAATACTTTTGGAGCTGCCACAGTAATAGCATCGAGCCAACTCGTATCTGTATCTCCAATAAGTGGTTCATCAAATTGGATATTCAAATGCACTGGACCGCTTTGCAAAGCGTTGAGTGGTAACTCCAATGGAAATGCAGGTCCGGATACATCTGCAAAGTATCGAACTGCTTTTCCGAATATGCGCGCCTGTTCTGTAGTTTGATTTGCGCCTGTTCTGCGAAGTTCTGCTGGTCTATCAGCAGTAATTACAAAGAGCGGCAGGTTTGAATGTGATGCTTCTAAGACTGCAGGATGCAAATTGGCAACTGCCGTTCCACTTGTGCAAATAACTGGTACCGGACGCTTAGTTGCTTTCACAATACCAAGTGCAAAAAATGCAGCAGTGCGCTCATCGATTCGCACATGTAGTTTTATTAGCCCCTTCTCTTCAGCGGCAAATAAAGCAAGCGTGAGAGGTGCATTTCTGGAACCGGGTGAAATAACAGCATCAGTTATACCGGCTTCGATAATTTGGCGAATTACCACTCGGGCTAATCGTGTTGAGGCGCTCATCCGATTAACTCCCATGTCTTCATAACCCGATCTTGCCACCACTTATATCGTTCTGGCGAAACGTCTAGACCGTCAAAATTTGGTTCTATATCTCTCACGAGCATTGCGCCGTCCTCAATTTGATGGGCGCCAACATCTGTTGACATGAGTGATCCGGTTGCAAGTCCACAATCAAAATTAAGTTCGGGTAGCGCTGCTGCGAGTTTTAGCCCCGCAGATATACCTACAGCGCTTTCAAGTGCGCTAGATACGACAACTGGAAGTTTGTGATGCTGGGCTAGCTTTAGCGCACTTTGGATTCCACCTAACGGAGAAACCTTAAGCATCAAAATGTCTACAGCCTCACTCAAATCAACTCCAAATGGATCTTTCGATTTTCGCAAAACTTCATCTCCAGTAATTAACGTTTCACCTTTAAGGGCGCTCTTTAGCTCTCGTAGTTCTTCAACGCTTCCAACTGGTTGCTCCACATATTGCAAAGGCCCAATAGAGCTTTGAATCTTTGTAATATTCGAGAGGGCGTCTTTGAGGCTCCATCCACCATTGACATCGATGCGGATCTGAGCGTTTGGCGCAATATCTTTGACAGATTTAATTCGGGCGATATCCGCGCTGATATCTTGCCCAACTTTTATTTTCACAGTTTTGCAGCCAGAAAAGCGCGCAAGAATTCGAGCTATCTCATCTGGTGAATCAATTGCTGGCAACGTTGCATTTACTGGAATTGATTTTCGTAAAATTGCAGGTGGCGCAATTGTCGCTGCTTCAATTGCAGATTTGAGCCACGTAACTGATTCTTCCGGCGAATACTCCAAGAACGGTGCAAATTCTCCCCAGCCGAATTTGCCTTTGAAAAGCGCAACCTCTCTTGTAGTTATTCCGCGAAATTTACTTCGTAGCGGAAGCGCAACTACGCGCATACTTGCAAAAAGTTGTTCCGACATAAGTTATGGGCGCTTTGGAAACTTTCCAAAGTTTGGAGCGCGCTTCTCTTTGTAAGCATCACGCCCTTCCTGGCCTTCTTCACTCAAATAAAATAGAAGAGTCGCATCACCGGCAAGTTGTTGTAGTCCCGCTGCTCCATCATCGACTGCATTCAAACTTGATTTCAGTAGGCGAAGCGCAAGGGGAGAATTGCGAAGCATCTCGCGACTCCATGAAACTGTTTCTGCTTCAAGCTCTGCAATTGGTACCACTGTGTTCACAAGTCCCATTGAAAGAGCTTCATTTGCTTCGTATTGACGAGTCATGAACCAAATTTCACGTGCCTTTTTCTGACCAACGCTTGCAGCAAGAACGCTTGCTCCGTATCCGCCATCGAATGAACCAACCATTGGACCTGTCTGTCCGAACTTTGCGTTATCTGCAGCAATTGTGAGATCGCAAACCACATGCAGAACATGCCCTCCGCCTATTGCCCAACCAGCAACCATTGCTACAACTGGTTTTGGAGTGCGGCGAATCTGAACTTGTAAATCCAAAACATTAAGTCGTCCGATCCCTTTTTTGCCAAGCTCATCCCCGCCGATGTAACCATCATCACCGCGAACGCTGATATCTCCACCAGAACAAAAAGCTTCATTTCCTTCACCAGTAAAAATAATGACGCCAACTTCTTGATCATCGCGTGCAAGTGAGAATGCTGATTGCAATTCGATAATTGTTTCTGGACGAAATGCATTGCGCACTTCTGGGCGATTAATCGTAATTTTCGCCATCCCATCAGCAACTTGATATTTGATATCGGTAAAGCTTTCACCACCGGGGCCAGTTGCCCACTTAGGGATAGTACGGTCACCGAAATCACGCTTAATTGGCTTGCTCACGATTCCTCCATCTTCGACTTCGAGCGATAGCCTACGCGTGCAATGGAGCAAACGTCACAACGAGAACTTCGCCTGATAGATCCCACGTGGACACTTGCGGAGCTAATGGCACACATCACCAAGGCCATCACATCCGATGGCGCAGCGCTTAGCTTTGGCCCGAGCCAATTCAAAACCGTTGGTCCTGAGATAGCAATTGTTATTCAAACAAGTGGAAGCACCGGCGTTAGTAAGGAAGTAGCTCTTAGTGCAACGGCTCTGCTTGCATCTGCGCAAGCTTCAAATAAATTTGTAGGTGCAACAAAAGGCAAACGTTGGTCGCTCTTGCTTCCTCTTACCCACATTGCTGGAATCAATATTTTAATGAGAAGTATCGAACTTGGAACCGAACCAATTGATCTTAGAAACTCCAATGGTCACTATCCCGATGCCGATTTCACTGCGATTGTTCCAACGCAACTTTTTCGAGCGATTAATGGCGATGAGAAACTTCTCAGCCATTTAAAGAGTGCACAAGCTGTTCTAGTGGGCGGTGGAAAACTTTCAGGGCAACTTAGATCTGATGCCGAAGAGCTTGGAATTAGCGTCATCGAAACGTATGGAATGACTGAAACGACTGGTGGCTGTATTTACAACGGAGCGCCGCTTGAAAACATTTCATATGAATTAGGGATTGATAATCGCATCAAGATTTCAGGTAACACGGTTGCATCAGGATATCTAGGCCAAGATGAATTATGGCGAGAGTGCTTTGATGGAAAATGGTTTACAACTTCAGATATCGGGTCTCTCTCAGAAGGCAAGCTCCAAGTAATTGAAAGAACAGATGACATAGTCGTTTCAGGAGGTGAGAATGTTTCGTTAGCCGCAATTGAATCCGAAATCAAAAGTGCAAACAAGCAAATTGAAGTCGCAGCATTTGCAATGCAAGATTTGGAGTGGGGAAACGCGATTCATCTTGCAGTTGTTGGTCAGAATATTTCAGAAGAGGAAGTTCGAAATCTTCTTAACACTCGTCTTGGAAGCGCAGCAAAACCGAAAGAGTTTCATTACATAGATAGAATTCCGTTAACAGCACTTGGCAAAGTTGATAGACAAGCTCTTATTGAAATGGCGAGTAAGCAATGAATATCTGGATACTCGGTTCACGGCCTAGAACATTGCCCGCCGCTGTTGCTCCAGTCTTTGTTGCGACAGCACTCGCAATTCCTCATTGGATTCCTGCAAAAGCGATACTTGCACTCATCGTTAGTTTGGCGCTGCAAGTGGGTGTCAATTATGCAAATGACTACTCGGATGGAATTAAAGGAACAGATTCCGATCGCATTGGCCCGCTTCGAATAACCGCTTCAGGGCTTGCAAAACCGAGTACTGTAAAAAATGCAGCGCTTATATCTTTTGCTATTGCTTCTATTGCAGGTCTACTGCTTGCTTTTACAACTTCACTTTGGCTCGTCGCCATTGGTGCTATCTCTATCGCAGCAGCATGGGGCTACACAGGAGGTAAAAGTCCGTACGGCTATAAAAGTTTCGGAGAAATTTCGGTCTTCATATTTTTTGGGGTCATCGCAACTGTCGGATCTTTCTATGTGCAGACAGAGACAATTACTTTGCAAGCAATTATCACCTCATTACCTATGGGTTCACTTGCCTGTGCACTGCTGGCGGTAAATAACTTACGAGATCGAGAGAAAGATGCTCTTGTAAATAAACGAACACTTGCCGTGAAACTTGGTGATTACAAATCCCGTCTTTTTTATTCACTCCTTCTCGTAAGCGCCCATTTCTTTGCACTGTGCACGCTGCGCCCTGGCGCTGCCCTAACTCTCTTTGCACTACCACTCACCTTCACGCTCATAAAAAAGATCATGAGTGGACTCACGGGTTCTGCACTTATTGCAGTACTTGGCCAAACAGGAAAGCTTCAACTCCTCTTTGCAGCCCTATTCGCCGTTGGCTTGGCTCTCTAGAAATCCAGATGAGAGTTAGAATTTCGCCATGATCAAAATTGAAGCTTTTCTAGTTGTGCTTTCCTTTGCGCTGACACTTTATTCATTTATTGATTGCGCACAGAAAGACGAAACAGAGCTTCGGAATTTACCAAAATGGGGTTGGTTGCTAATTATTCTCTTCATCTCCACAATCGGTTCGATCGCATATTTGATAGCAGGACGTCCAAAAGGAAATAAGGGTCCTAAGGGTCCAAGACGGCGCATACTTCCGCCTGATGATGATCCAGATTTCTTACGTAAACTCTAAATAAATTACAGACCCGAGTAAGTGTGCTTTCCGGTTCCCCATACATTTACATACACGTAATTAAATAAGAAAGTCGAACCTGCAAATAAGCAAAGCCATGCAGCTCGTCGACCCTTCCATCCAATAGTTACTCGAGCATGTAAATATGCAGCATATGCAACCCAAGTGATGAATGCCCACGTTTCTTTTGGATCCCAACCCCAATATCGACCCCATGCGCTCTCTGCCCAAATTGCTCCTGCAATTACCGCAAAGGTCCATAGCGGAAATACAAAGGCAACCAATCGATATGAAAGTTGATCCAAAGTATCTAAATCAGGAAGTCTTGTAGCCCAAGGTTTGCGTCCACCCGTGCGCTCTGAATATTCAAGATACAAATAAGAAGCAGCAATAACATTTGCGAGCAAGAAGACTCCACCCGAAATAATCGCAGCGGTTACGTGAATTACCAGCCACGTTGATTTCAGCGCTGGAACAAGTGGAGCGCTATTTCGATACAAAAGTGTGATCGCAGTGCCAAGGGTTAGCAAAACTGCGAGTGATACAAAGAGCCCGAGCCAGCGCAAATCATTCTTTCGTAGAGCAGCAAGGTAGGCGCCTGTAAATGCAAGAGCGCCAGTAATCGAAAACTCATACATGTTTCCCCAAGGAACATGTTGGGCAGATACGCCACGTGCGACCACTCCCGCGAAGAGGAGTAAGAATCCGAGGATCATCATTGCAGTTGCGATTCGCGCAGCTTTTTCTGTTCGCTTGTAGTCAAGAGTTTTAGTAAGAAGGTTGCCCTTTGATTTCTCACCGAGAGCCGGAGCTTTAACAGCCCATGCTGTTTCATATGCATGTGCAAAAAACGAAAGTGCGAATACACCCATGGCTGAATACACAAAATAATTTGATATATACGCCCATGTTGTTTGCATCTATTTCGCTCCCTTTAAATAGCTAACTAAATTAGAAATCTCGTCAGCAAGGCCCGGAGTTCCGTTCTTTGCTAGACCTGCGACTTCAATTTTCTTCTCTTCACTCAACCGAACCCAGATTCTGCGACGGCGACCAAAGAGTGAAGCCAGTAGCCCCAAGACCGCAACAATAGCTCCGACCAAGGCGTAATTCTTTCCAGGATCAGATACAACTTGAAGATTTATCCAAGGAGTTAAACCTTCAAATGTGATTTGACCCTCAGGAAATTTATAGGTTTGACCAGGTGTGACTGAACTCAAAGCCACGCGCTTCATTTTTGAGGTGTCTATTCTGTAAACAGATTGCGGAACGCCGGAGTCAAGGCCTAAATCCCCAAGCCATGCTGAAAAGAGAAGTTTTGGACTTAGCGCTTCAGGAAATACTGAGATGCCTCCTTGATTTGGCGTTCGCGAATAAGTCGGAAGAAAAGTAGAAACGAAACCAATTTGCGGATCCGCATCCGGAACTTTTATTGCACCAATCGATCTTAAATTTCCGTCCTGTGGCAAGAAAGGAACCGGACCTTGAAAGGCGACGTTTCCCTTCGAATCTCTCACGGTAACAATTGGCGAATATCCATTAGCCTGCAAATAAACTCTCGTCGAACCAAAAGTTAAGGGGCTATTTACTTTTATTACACGCTTTTCTTTTTTCCCATCAAAATCAACTGTTACATAAGCGGCATAGTCCTTTGGAGCATTTGTTAGTGGATCGTATTTTGCATCGAACTTATCTACATTTATTGTAAAAGTTGGAAGAATTTTTTCGTTTACAAGCTTGCCAAATGAAAGTGAATCATACGTTGTAGGAACATTTATAAAGCGCTCACCTACATTTACTATTGCCTCACCTTTCATGCCAAAGAGCGCACCGAAGCTGACTCCGATAAGAACGAGAATTAAAGCTAAGTGAAAGAAAAGATTGCCTGTTTCGCGCAGAAAACCCTTCTCTGCAGATAGGGCGCCTTTCTCTTTTCGCACGCGGAATCTATTCTTTACAAACCATTCACCAGCTAGATCTAAGGATTTCTTATTACCCGCAAATTTATGGTGCTCTTCTAACCTTGATAAATTCTTTGGGGTAAGGGGTGGAAGTGCGCGCATTGCTTTGTAATGTTCTACTGAGCGAGGAAGCACACAGCCAATCAGTGAAATAAACAACAGAATATAAATTGCGCTAAACCAAGCAGACCCATACACATCGAAGCCGGATACGCGATCAATCCATGCGGCAATGATCTTGTGCTTGCTATAGAAATCGCTGACAGCCATCGGGTTTTGTCCGCGCTGTGGAATGAGTGATCCAGGTATTGCTGCCACACCCAACATCATCAAAAGAATGAGGGCTGTACGCATGCTTGTTAATTCGTGCCACAGATAACGAAGGGAGGCACTTGCACTTAACTCCGGAACTTTTACCTCTTTAGCCATCAAATCACCGGTATGAAATCTGAAATAAGAGTTCTCAGCGAAATCATCAATTCATTCCATACTCCAAGTAGCTGCAGGAGACCAATTAAAATAAGTAAGCACCCGCCAATTTTTGTAACTAGGTTTCCCCGCTTAACCATAAATTTTCTAAATTTCTCTGAGCGATCGAAAAATAGCCCGGTAGCAATAAAGGGAGCTCCAAGTCCTAAGCAATATCCAAGCGAAAGTATCGCTCCTCTAACTGCACTTGATTCTTGAAATGCGAGCGTCTGAACAGTTGCTAGTGCTGGTCCAATACATGGAGTCCATCCAACCCCAAATAAGAATCCAAGAATTGGCGCTCCAATAATTCCACCTGCTGTAGAAATTCTGGGCTTCATCATTGGCATAAATGGAAACGCACCTAAGAAAATTACGCCAAGAAATATTGTGAATACACCGAGAGCACGCGTTATTAGCTCTTCGTGTCCAATAATTTGTGAACCTAATTCGCCGAATAGTGCGCCAAATGAAATAAATAAAACGCTAAATCCGAGAACGAACAGAGTGGAGCCTAAAAATACCTTCCCTCGAGATTTTGAAAATCCCGCGGCATATGAAATGTAACCCGGAACAAGTGGAAGAACACAAGGTGAGAGAAATGAGACAAGCCCAGCGAATATTGCAATTGGGAAAGCTGTTATCAGAAAGCCATCCATGAGATTGTTTACAACGAAGTCACTCATTCATTGGCAACTTTCTCGAGAACATTCTTCAGGGAATTAACTGTTACTGCTCCAGAAATCCTCGCAGCAACTTTGCCATTCTTATCAATTAAGACAGTTGATGGAATCGCATTGGCTGGTAGCGAACCTTTAAATCCAATTAAAAGAGCATCATCTATAAAAGTTGGGTACGGGATAGCGAGTCTGCGTGATAAAGCTTCAGCGTTTACAGGATTGTCACGGGTAAGGATTCCCATAAATTGCACCTCAGGATAATTCTTCGCAAACTCCACAAGCGTTGGGATTTCTGCGCGACATGGAGAACACCATGATGCCCAAACATTAACGACACCAACTTTGCCTAACGAATATTTGAAATCGGTTCCTAAGAGTGTTCTGCCTTCAAGTGTTGGTGCGCTCACGCGATCCTCAGGAGAAATAAATGTAACTGAACCATTTCCAGATACAAAGCTTTCTTGTGGATTAGATGAGCCGCCGCCGCAACCTGACGTCGTGAGCACTAATAAAATTGAAGCTACTAGAGAAAGCTTGCGCACTACTTCTTCTTTTTCTCTGGAAGAAGATGCCCTGCGGGTTCGTTATATGTAAGCCCCGAAATCATCCCCTCGTCGTCAAAGTGAACACTTGTTACTGAAGCAAGAGTGCAAATTCTTTTACGCGGATCATGGAGTAAAGAGCGCCCTTCGATTGCACTTCGTAAACTCCAGATAGGAAGTTGGTGGGATACAACGATTGCATCTTTGCCCTTTGCGGCATCTCGCGCCGCAAAAACTGCAGCCAGCATGCGATTAATTTGCTCGTCATAGGGTTCGCCCCAAGAAGGTTTAAAAGGGTTATATAAATGTCGCCAAGATGCAGGATGTTTTAGCACACCGCTTCCGGGTTCAAATGACTTGCCCTCAAAAATATTTCCAGCTTCGATTAATCGTTCATCGGTTGTGATTGCAATGTTGTGCGCTGCTGAAATTGGTCCGGCAGTTTCTTGAGCACGCTGTAATGGAGATACATGTAACGCTCCAAGATCTATATCTTTAGACCATTCACCAATAACTTTTGCCATTGCTTGACCACGATCAGATAAACGCCAGCCTGGTTGGCGGCCATATAAAATTTTTTTGGGATTTTCGACTTCACCATGGCGAATTACGTGGACAGTGGAACTCATGACATAAGCATAAAGCGTGAATTTACTGCGTGTTCGCTAAGGTACTCACATGGCCCAAAATACGACTCGAGCAGCTTTTTTCGATGTCGATAACACGCTTGTTCGTGGCTCAACTATCTATTTTCTTGGGCGCGGCATGTACCAGCGCGGATACTTTTCTAAATCAGATATCTCTCGCTTCGTTCTGGCTAATCTTCGTTTCAGATTAACTGGCACGGAGAAACAAGAAGAAATTCAAAGGTTCCAAAACTCGGCTACGGACTTTATTGGTGGGCACAATGTCCAAGACATTAGAAATGTAGCCCAAGCTATTTATGATGAATTCGTTTCTCCAAAATTATGGCAAGGAACAATTGAAATAGCACAATCACACTTAAATGCAGGCGAGGAAGTATGGCTGGTAACTGCCGCGCCTGAAGATATGGCAACCCTTATCGCAGAGCGATTAGGTTTCACCGGAGCACTTGGTAGTAGGGCAGAAATTTCTCACGGGACATACACCGGCAACATGACTGGACCTTTGTTGCACGGTAAAGAGAAAGCAATTGCAGTCATGGAGTTAGCAAGGGTTCGAAACTTTGATTTATCCCAATGTTTTGCTTATTCAGATAGCCACAATGATCTACCACTATTGCTTACAGTCGGAAAACCATCAGTAATCAATCCTGACGCGATCCTTCGAATACGCGCCCTTCGAGATAACTGGCCAATTCATGACTTTAGAAGGATGAGAGTTGCAAACCGCTTTCTTGGACCGATTGTCAGCCGCGTAGCTGCCCTTGGAACTCTGCTGACCCCACGTCGCCGTTCGCGTTAAGTATCAACTTGCCAGTAATGTAGGCAAGTTATGGAAACGCGCTCTTTTGCAGATTACTTACGTAGCCTCGATGATGCTGCCTTCATTTCCTTATTCGCCCATCGCCCAGATTTAATTTCGCCAGTTCCACCTGATGTTGCCTCACTTGCAATTCGTGCCACGTCAGCGCCGAGTCTTGCCCGTGCAGTTGATGCCTTAAATGCATGGCAGTACCAAATTCTTGAAGCGTGTGCAGTAGCACCCGAACCATTTACGGAAAAGAGCGTTTGCGCACTGACCGACAAGGCTGCGCTCTTTGTAATTCCTGGGTTACTTGAAAGAGGGTTAATTTTTAGTGGAAAAGACGGTTACTACGTACCGACAAATCTAAGAGAAGTGATTGGTAATGAAATTGCTGGGCTAGGTCCAGAGACAATGTCGAAACTCTCGCTTAAGAAATTAGATGACGCACCTGCTGCTTCAAAGAAAGTTTTAGATGCAATGGTGTGGGGGCCACCTCGTGGCAGTGTTTCAGATATCAAGAAGCCGAGCGCTGGAGTTGAATGGTTACTTGAAGAAAAGTTTCTGATTCCTTTCAACCAAAAAACTGTGCTGCTGCCACGTGAAGTAGCAATTTATCTTCGTGGAGGCAAAATTCATCGCGAATTGCTAACTACTCCTCCAGAAATTACTGGAGAAAAGCGCGATCCGAAAAATATTGAACTCGCCGCAATAGCAAATATTTCGACAGTGCTTCGATGGGTGGAAGAAGTCTTGAATTTTTGGGCACAAGAGCCGGCGGATGCGCTGCGCACAGGAGGACTTGGAGTTCGTGACTTAAAAGAAATCACATTGCACCTTGGCGTAAATGAAAGTTGTGCTGCATTTGTCATGGAGTTGGCTTACTTGAGCAGCCTGCTGACAATTGATCCCGATGATCGAATCCTGCCAACAACTAATTTTGATATTTGGCTAACCCTCTCCCCTTCTGAAAAATGGCAGCGCATTGTCGCGCCTTGGCTCACAACTTCTAGAGTCAGCGGACTTGTTGGTAAAGCCGAGAATAAAAATGTCGCACCACTTGGACCAGAGCTTGATCGCGCAGCTGCTGCGCCAACACGTGCGCTAACACTTAAATTGCTTCAAGAAAATCTACAAACTGCGCCAGGATTTGAAAGTATCTACAAGGTGGCGCTCTGGCACCGTCCGTCGAAGCGTTACGGTGGATTACAAGCAGATTACATTTCTTGGACTCTACGTGAAGCTGACTGGCTAGGAATAACTGGACAAGGTGCGCTCTCGAAGTATGGCCTTGAACTCCTAAACGGTGGCGACCTCGAATCTATAAATACAGATATGCCAAAAACTGTTGATCACATATTGATTCAAAGTGATCACACAGCAATCGCGCCCGGCCCACTAGAACATGAAGTCGCGCAGGTTCTCGCAATCATTGCCGATGTTGAAAGCCGGGGTGGAGCAACTGTTTATAGATTCTCTGAAGCAACTATCCGTCGCGGGTTAGATCACGGAAAAACAGGCGATGAAATTAGGAGCTTCTTGGTTAAAACTTCAAAAACTCCAGTCCCGCAACCACTTGAATATTTGATTACCGACGTTGCAAAAAAACATGGAAAGCTTCGAGTTGGTAGCACTTCTTCATTTATTCGCTCCGAAGATCCAGCAATCATTACCCAAATCACGAACGATAAGCGCTTAGAAGTCCTTTCACTTCGTCAAATTTCTACCGAGGTAATCATCTGCAATATGGATTCCGCCGATTCGATTTCACTCTTACGTTCATGCGGTTATTTGCCGGCTGGTGAAGATTCACGCGGCACACTGCTGAGTGGACCACGAATTTTGCGTGCCCAATCTAAAGCAAGGCCACCTCGAGTTATTGGCGAACTCGAAGTTCCAGATGAAGTG
The DNA here is from genome assembly GCA_903844585.1 of uncultured Actinomycetes bacterium. The sequence goes on from CAIMUD010000148.1 coordinate 15,785, forward strand.
CAACTTGAAGGTGCACTTCGAGCCCTTCGCACTGGTGAAAAATCAACACATAAGCAGAGCACACTGCGAAATATCGCAGCAAACGCTTTAGGCTCCCTACCACGTAGTACTGCAAATGAAACGCTAGAAATGTTAAGTGATTTCCTACAAAACCAACCAAGCAAATCTTTATCAATTGGTTATGCCGATAACAATGGACTTGTATCTCATCGAATTATTGATCCGCTTAAATTATCTGCAGGTTCGCTAATGGCCAGGGACCATGCAACTGGCGAAATTGCGAGCTTTAGAATTGCGCGTATAACTGGAGTGGCGGCGTTATGACAAGCGAGAAAGCGTCCATATACGGCAGACTTGACCCCATGTTGGCAGCAATTGAAGCGCTCGTACGGTGTGAATCACCAAGTGATGATCTTGCTGCTTGTAAAAACGTTGTGCAGTTAGCCAGTGACATTGCTACAAGAGTTCTTGGTGTGCCTGCACAAATAAAAGATGTAGAGGGCCGCCCAGTATTTTGGTGGGGATCAGAGTCACCAGAAATTTTAATACTTGCACATTTAGATACGGTCTGGCCTCTTGGTTCTTTTCAACCTCTCTGGGAAGTAAACGGTGATGTAGTTCGCGGTCCTGGTGTTTTCGATATGAAGGCTGGATTCGTTCAAGCACTTTACGCGCTACAAGGAATTGAAGGACCTGTCGCACTTATTGCAACTACAGATGAAGAAACTGGAAGTTTTGCATCTCGCGAACTTATTAAAGATCTATCTTCAAAAGCAAAAGCAGTTTTAGTCCTTGAAGCTTCTCTCAATGGGAAGGTAAAGACTGGCCGCAAGGGCACGGCGATGTACAAAATTGCAATTCATGGACTTGCATCTCATGCTGGACTCGAACCAGAAAAAGGAATCAATGCAACAACTGAAATTGCGCACATTGTTTTAGGACTTTCTTCTCTTGAAGATCCAAAGCATGGAACAACTGTTGTTCCAACGCTTATGAATTCTGGAAATAGTGCAAACACTGTTCCTGACTTAGCCGTTTTAGAGATCGATGCTCGTTCATTTGATGAATCTGAGCTAAAGCGAGTAGATGCTGCAATCAAATCACTCAATCCAAAAGTAGAAGGTGCTCGAATCGAAGTTACAGGTGGTTTAAACCGCCCACCGTTGCAGCCTTCTTCAACAGCCGCTCTTTATGCACGAATTGAAAAAGTAGCGAAAGAAATTGGTCATGCGCCTCTTGGATCTGCAGAAGTTGGAGGAGCAAGCGATGGCAACTTCGCTGCTGCTGCGGGCGCAGAAGTTTTGGATGGTCTTGGAGCAGTTGGTGGTGGTGCACATGCACCGAATGAGTGGGTAAGCCTTGAAACAATTGAGGAGCGAAGCGCTCTTCTTCACGCATTTATAAAGGACCTACTGAAATGAGCACAGCGAAATGAGCGACGGACCCCTAATCGTTCAGAGCGATAAAACAATACTGCTCGATATAGATCATCCCCTATCAACTGAATGTCGACGAGCAATAGCGCCATTTGCCGAATTGGAGCGTTCGCCTGAACATATTCACACATATCGTTTAACAAATCTCGGGCTCTGGAATGCGCGCGCGGCAGGTCATGACGCCGAATTAGTAATTGACACACTTATTAAATATTCGCGTTATGCAGTACCGCACTCAATTCTTGTTGACGTCGCCGAAACGATGTCTAGATATGGGCGCCTTCGTCTTGAAGCAGATCCGGTGCATGGACTTATCCTCGTGACAACTGATGTTGGAGTACTCGAAGAAGTTATTCGTGCAAAGAAAATCGCACCACTTCTGGGTGCACGAATCGATAACCAAACAATTGTTGTTCACTCAAGCCAGCGCGGTGCAATCAAGCAATCACTCTTGCGTCTTGGCTGGCCTGCTGAGGATTTTGCTGGATACGTTGATGGCCAAGCCCACGAAATTGCCCTTAAGGAAAGTGATTGGAAAATACGCCCATATCAATCACTTGCTGCAGAAGGATTTTGGCACGGTGGTTCAGGCGTAGTTGTTCTGCCTTGTGGCGCTGGAAAAACTATCGTTGGTGCAGCTGCGATGGCGCATGCAAAGGCAACAACACTTATTCTCGTAACTAATACTGTTGCAGCGCGTCAATGGCGCGATGAGTTGCTGCACCGCACAACTCTTAATGAAGATGAGATTGGTGAATATTCTGGAGCTAAGAAAGAAATTCGCCCTGTAACTATCGCCACATATCAAGTCATGACCAAGAAAAAGAATGGTGTTTACGCCCACTTGGATCTCTTTGATACACATGACTGGGGCTTGATTATTTACGACGAAGTGCACTTACTTCCAGCGCCAATCTTTAGATTCACCGCCGATATCCAATCTCGTCGACGTTTGGGACTTACTGCAACGCTTGTGAGAGAAGATGGAATGGAAGGAGAAGTCTTTTCACTCATTGGGCCAAAACGCTTCGATGTTCCTTGGAAAGAGATTGAAGCACAGGGGTATATCGCACCGGCTGAATGTATTGAAGTACGTGTAAACCTAACTGAAGCAGAACGTCTTTCTTATGCAACAGCTGAACCTGAAGAGCGCTATCGCTATTGCGCGACTACGCGCACAAAACGTAACGTGGTCGAAGAACTTGTTGCCCATCATGCTGGCGAGCAAATACTTGTGATTGGGCAGTACCTAGATCAACTTGATGATCTTTCCGAGACTCTTGGTGTTCCGGTGATTAAAGGTGAAACACCGATTAAAGAGCGCGAAAAACTCTTTGCAGCTTTTAGAACCGGAGAGATAACTTGTCTTGTTGTTTCAAAAGTGGCTAATTTCTCTATTGATTTACCTGAAGCCACAATTGCGATTCAGGTTTCTGGAGCTTTTGGTTCTAGGCAAGAAGAAGCACAACGCCTTGGAAGAATTTTGCGCCCAAAGTCAGATGGTCGAGGAGCAAAGTTTTATTCTGTTGTTTCTCGTGACACTATCGATCAAGATTTTGCGCAGAATCGTCAGCGCTTCCTTGCTGAGCAAGGTTACTCATACAAAATTATTGATGCTGACGATGTTTTTCAAGGGAAGTTCTAAAGCGGATTGGATCGACTTTCCAAAAGTCATGATGCTCACCATCAATATGAATAACCGGCACTTGCTCGCCATATAACTTTTCAAGCTCGGGCGAGCCATCAATGTATTTGATCTCAATATCAAATCCAAGCTCTTGCTTTAGCGCCTCAAGATTCTGCACTGCATCTTCACAAAGGTGGCAACCAACCCTTGAATAAACAGTTACCAAATTAGACATTACTTTTTATTTCCCTGCTTAAAGATTCTCTGGAAAAACTCATCTGCAACTAATTTGGCATCGTGCTTTGTTTGGGCAGCGTTCTTTTCAGCATTTATCAGAACAGTTTCAATTGTGGTTTTAGTAATGTTGCCAACCATCGGCCCATACTTCCTTGAAAAAAGTGTATGAATAATCTGACTCACTGAATCCGCAAGTTCTGCGCGTGCTTGGTCGAGAGTTGGTTCAGGTTTCTTAACGTTTCCTTGAAATTCGAGCAGAATTGGTCGCTCTGCTCGCATCCGAGCAATTGTTTGATCCTTTTCTGACATGGTTGCATTCTCGCATCCTGATAGCGTTGGCGCCATGTCAACCAAGCTTCGTAGGTTCTTGGTTATCTTCGCCCTCTTTTTAGGTTTCTTGCAACCCACAGATGCTTTCGCTTATGGTCAATCTATCCCGGCAAAGGTATGGGGAACTGTTTACGCAACTACGGTTTCCAATACTCCATTAGCGTCAGGGCCGGCTCCGAAATTTGTCCTTGAAAAGAAATCAACCATCTTCGTTAAATACATTGATTTTCCCGATTGGGCAAAGAATGAATTCCAACTTGCAGTCGATGTATGGGCTGCAAACTTTTCATCTAGCGTTCCAATAAATATTGAAGTTTCTTGGACTTCAATTGCAACACCAGGAGTACTTGGTCAGGCTCGACCTGAATCTCTTCGTAGTGAGTTCACTGGAGCGCCAGACTCCACACTTAGTTATCCAATTGCGTTAGCCAATGCAATTTCCGGTCGGGATCTCAATCAAAACCGCGCTGAAATCCTTATCGATGTTAATTCAAATACCACTTGGTATCGGCCTGACACAGGCAGGGCTATTTCTCGAACTGAATTTGATTTGGAATCTGTCTTCCTTCATGAAATTGCACACGGTCTTGGATTTCTTTCAAGTGATCACTTTGAAGACAACCCGACTAAACCAAATTTCGGAAAAGTTACCTTAGATGATCCGACTCCATATGATGCTTTTGCAATTACCTTCGAAGGCAAAAGGCTCGCGGATTACGAAACAGGATCACCCGAGTTGCAGACCGCTGTTACCTCACGTCTTGAATGGGTGGGCGAACTCGGCGTGCGAGCAAACGGTGGAGTAAGACCCCTTCTACATACTCCAAATCCATATGTTGATGGCTCTTCTGTTAGCCACCTAGATGAAAACACTTTTGCTAACACCGGTGTTAATTCAATGATGACTCCTGGTATAGCTCCGGCCGAGATTTATCACCAACCAGGACCACTACTTCTTGCGATGATGGAAGATATGAGATCAAAGCCAACTGCTGGACTTGCCAAAGTTGTACCGCAGAGCGTCAAGAGCGTTAAAGCTTTAATTTCGGATTCATCTGCACTTATCTACTTTGGCCTTCCAGATAACAATCGCGCTGCACAGGTCACTGAATATAGAATTAAGAATCTCAAGACTGGAATTACAAAGAAATTTGCTTCCAGCCCTGCAAATTACACCGGCCTAAAAAATGGAACTTCCTATACCTTCGCAATAACTGCGGTCAATGAAGTAGGCCAATCAGAAGCCAAAACCACTACACCGATAACTCCAAGTGCAACCTGGAAGAAGACTATCTTGGATGGGACGGCAGATGCCAAATACTTGTCCACCACGACTTTCAATGGCAATCCATCGCTTCTCTACAGCAATAGCAAGACCGGAGAATTAATTCTCACAAATTGGAATGGCAAGAAGTGGGTGAAAAACGTTGTAGATGGAAGTGGCGGAGATCAAGGTCAAACCACAAATCCAATCAGTGGTGTCACAACAATTTGCTCCAATGGACCAAGCAAAAAACAGACTCTGCATATTTTCTATAGTGAACCTGTTGACCAAGATTTACGCTATGCAACATTTGATGGCAAAGAATTTACATACGAAGTCGTCGATGGAAATTCGGCTGCCGTCAATGATTACCGAGATATAAATCGCACGAAGACCAATGGAAAGCTCAGCACTTCTATGGCATGCGTGGCTGATAGCCGCGGAGTTCAAGTTTTCTATCGCGATGACACACAAGGAATTCTGCTCGGTGCATCCAAACCAATTGATACTTCTGATTGGGTTTACGAACTAGTTGATGGTGATCGAGTAACTGATGGTCGCAGTGATGGAAATCTTGGCTTTGCAGTTGATGCATACTCAGATGGAAAGAAAACATGGATCCTGTATGACTCCATGAGGCCAGAACAAAATTCAAGAGCTACAACTTTTGGAGAAATCCGCTTGGCCGTGCGTTCAACTATCGCGCCTAACACTTGGAGTTATAAGACTCTAGATTCAACCTCTACAGCCCCATTTGTTCCCGGATACGATGTTGATTTAGCTGCTGGCGCTCAAGGTGTGACAGCAACGTGGCTAATTACTCCTGTTGCAAACGTTCCAAATCCACTGCAAGTGCGCTGGATAAGAGTAGATAAAAACTCGGCTGCTAAAACTATTTCTGTTTCAAACTTTGGAACTCCAGATAGACACATAACAGGTGATGGCAAAACCACAATATTTAATTGCCAAGAGCGACTCTGCGCACTCGATACTGCATCAAGCAAAGTTTCTTTAGTCTCCAAAGAACAAAACCCAGACGGTGTTAAATCCGCCTGGGTTTTGATTAATAAAACTCGTTATCTTGTCGCCGGCATCAAGGGCCAACTCACGCTTTTACGTCCGTAAAGAAGTAGCTATTACTTAGCGTTACGACGCTGAATGCGAGTCTTCTTAAGAAGTTTCTTATGCTTCTTCTTCGCCATACGCTTGCGTCGCTTCTTAATAACCGAACCCATAAATCACACTTTCTCTAACGTTGCACTTGAGTGCCAAAGGTTACCGTGAATGTAGGTGAAAAATCGAAAGCGATTCTGCGCCTGCACCCTTCGCCAACACGTTAATTCCCCCATCAAAGGAGTATGTAACCGCTATTGGCCCCTTCAAAGCTCCATTTGTATAGGCAGCAGTGACAACCCCCTTCGAATCAAAAATCAGAACTATCCCTTGATCTTTACTTAACTTTTGACCCGATATCCCTTTTGGAAGAGTTGCTGGAGTAAGTGCTACTGCATATGAATTATTTGGCAGATTTATTCCAACCGCTTTGCCGCTTCCTAGATATCTTGTAGTCCACGTCGGAGCAAATTGAGTTGTGAATTTTGTAATAGCAATTTCATATCCTTTTGAAGATGAAACCTCACCGGTAAGAAAAAGTGATGGCGTGGCTGTACTCCAATTTCTTTTAGCTTTTGGAGCCGTGCTGCGAACTACCGAAGAGATAGCACCTGACTTTGAAATTTTTACCAAAACACCGTCTATCAACCCAACTAATTTCTTACGCCCAAGAGTTTCAAAACTCGATCCAAAAGCGCTCACTGACCCATCTGTGTGTCGAGAAAGTGCGTTTATCGAAGTTTTTGTTGTGCCTATAGCGGTAACTTTTCCAAAGATTCCAGTCAGGGAAGCAGATATGACAAATGCGCCGCTTTTTCTCGCACCTGCAATGGAGATCCCTTTTGAATCAAGGGCTATGGCAGTAATAAGGGAGGCCTCTTTTAGCGGATATACATACGTCGCGAGTAATTCACCATTGAAAGAAAGGTTCCAAAGAGTGACTTGATCCATATCTTTACGCAGTTTAGGAAGAGTTTCGATACTTACTCCATCGGGATTAATTGCACTGCCTTGCTGAGTTGATGTATCCGCTAGTGGAGCCGAAGCGCTAACTCCCGCAATCCAAATGTTTCCGCCGCTGTCGGAGGTTGCAACCATCGCAATTTCATTTTGACCGCTATCGATTACTTTGCTCCATGCAGTAATTCCACTTGTATTAATTGCGTTAAGAGTGATATCGAGAGTTGTGGAAGTAGTCGAGGAAAAAGTTACTAAATTTGCACCACTTGCGACTAAACCATCTGCTTGAATTTCCGTTGCAATCACTGAAGCCTCTTTTACTGTGACTCCCTTAGGGGCAGCAAAAGCAGAACTAGGTAATACGAGAAAAGCCAATAACAACGCAAGGAAAAGCTTGCGCATAGTTAAGCTAATTCTTGTGAGCGCTTATGCGCAGCAGCCATGGCATCAGCAACAATCTCGGAAAGTTTTGAACTCTCAAATGATGCGAGCGCAGCAGCAGTCGTGCCGTTTGGACTCGTAACTTTCTCTCGTAGAGTTGTGGCGCTATCGCCCGACTCGGCAAGTAGGGCTGCTGAGCCAACAATGGTCTGGATTGTGAGAGTCGTGGCATCAGCATCAGAGAGACCTAGCTTTTTTGCTCCCGCAATCATCGCTTCAACAAATGCAAAGAAGTAAGCAGGGCCCGAGCCACTTGTCGCAGTTACCGCATCCTGTAAATCTTCGGCAACTTCAATTACCTTACCTGTTGCAGCGAGAAATCCTTTTACATATCCGCTTTGATCTGCGCTCACACCTGCTCCAATTGAAATCGCGGCAGCGCCCTTTCCAACAAGCGTTGGGGTATTTGGCATAACTCGAATAACCGGATTTGATCCGCCAGTATGTTCTGAAATAAAGCTAATTTTCTTTCCTGCTGCAAAGGAGACAATCAGAGTTTTTGCTCCAAGTTGGTCTTTGATCTCTCCGAGTAGAGCTTGCATATCCTGTGGCTTTGTTACCAAAAGTAGAAAGTCTGATTTGCAGACTTCGCCAATACCGCAGGCGCTTACTTTGTATTTGGCAACTAATTCATCTGAGCGTTCTTTTCGCTTCTCATGAATTGAAATCAGAGATGGCTTTACTCCATAAGAGATGAGGCCAGCAATAAGGGCTTCACCCATTACCCCGGCGCCAATAACTCCAACGCTCTTTTCAAGATTAGCCATAGTGAAAGAGTACGCGTAGGCTCTGCGACTATGTCTGAATTAAAGCCAGGTTTCGCGCGCGATTGGGTTGAATTCACTGATCCAAATGACCCAGAAGAAATCTTCAAATGTGACCTCACATGGCTTACATCTTTTTGGACCTGCATTTATGGCGATGGTTGTAAAGGCGTTTTTGAAGATCGCCCTAATGATGGATGTTGCACAGAAGGTGCAATGTATTCAGATCAAGACGATGAAGAGCGCGTCCGTAAGGCGGCTGCAGATTTAACTCCTGATATGTGGCAGTTCTGGGAGCAAGCACAGCCAAAGAAGCCAAATGGACAACTAAGAATTTCAGATATCGACGAAGATAAAGAGCGAAAGACTCGAACAGTTGATGAGGCGTGTATTTTCTTAAATAGAAAAGGTTATTCAGCGCCAGGATTTACCGGAACATTTGGATGTGTACTTCACCACCTTGCTCAGAAAGAAAATCGCCACTTTGTAGATACAAAACCAGATGTGTGTTGGCAATTACCACTCCGCAGAAGTTATGAATTACGCGAAGTCGGCGAGCGCGAATATTCAATTACCGTCATTGGTGAATACGAACGCCTTGCATGGGGCGATGGCGGCGAAGATTTCGATTGGTACTGCACCTCAAACACAGATGCACACGTAGGTAGCGAGCCTGTTTATATTTCAAATAAGACTGAGCTCGAAACTCTCATGGGTAAAGCTGCATACGACATACTCGCAGCTCACTGTGACAAGCGCATCGCAGGTATTAAGGATGCCCAGGCTCGTTCACTTCCGCTCTTTGTAATTCAACACCCAGCAACGCTGGCTAACGGGCGCTAGTCAGCGGTTAGTTCTACTCTCCTCTCATGGCAAAAGTTGAGAAGGATCCCTTCCGTTGTACCGAGTGCGGATGGACATCGCAAAAATGGGTTGGCCGTTGCGGTGAATGTCAGGCATGGGGCTGCGTCGAAGAAATCGCTGCGCCAAAGAAACTCTCACTTGTTCCAGGGCGCGTTACCCAGGCCGCAACTCCTATTGGAGATGTAGATCTTTCATCAGCGCGTGCGCGTGCAACGGGGGTGTCAGAACTTGATCGCGTACTTGGTGGAGGACTTGTTCCTGGCGCTGCAATTCTTCTTGCGGGCGAACCCGGTGTAGGTAAATCCACACTTCTCTTATCGGTCGCCGCGCAAACAGCGGCAAAAGGAATTCCGGCACTTTATATAAGCGGTGAAGAATCTGCATCGCAAGTTCGTCTGCGTGCAGAGCGAATCAACGCCGTTGATCCAAAGTTGTTTTTAGCATCCGAAACAGATTTAAGCGCAGTAATTGCACATATTGATGCAGTCAAACCTGAGTTGCTCATCATCGATAGCGTTCAGACAATTGGTAGCGCAGCAGCAGATGGAGCACCTGGCGGTGTAACACAGGTGCGCGAGGTTGCTGGCGCACTTATTCGCATCTGCAAAGACCGTGATATCACCCTATTGCTTGTTGGCCATGTAACTAAAGATGGTTCGATTGCAGGTCCAAGACTTCTCGAACATATCGTCGATGTTGTTCTGCAATTTGAAGGCGAACGTCACTCTCGACTTCGTCTAATTCGTGCAATTAAAAATCGCTTTGGCGCATCCGATGAAGTGGGATGTTTTGATTTAAGTGACACTGGAATCGAAAGCGTTTTAGATCCAACGGGTCTATTTACTTCGCGTCACGCCGAACCAGTTCCTGGAACATGTGTCACTGTTACTTTGGAGGGTCGTCGCCCACTTCTTGCAGAGATTCAGGCACTTGTTAGCCAAGGTCGCGAAAATGATTTTGGAAATGCAAGGCGAGTAACAAGTGGACTTGATTCTGCACGAACATCGATGACACTTGCAGTGCTCGAACTTCGTGCAAATATTCGAGTTGGTGGACGAGATGTGTATGCAGCAACTGTCGGAGGAATGAAGATGTCTGAGCCAGCGGCAGATCTAGCGCTAGCACTCGCTGTGGCATCGGCTGCAAAAGCACTTGCTTTGCCGGCAGATCTTGTCGCTATCGGCGAAGTTGGTTTAGCCGGTGAAATAAGAAAAGTCAGTGGTGTTTCGCGCAGACTTCAGGAAGCGTACCGACTTGGTTTCAAACGCGCTCTTGTTCCAGCAGGAAGTGATGTAAAGATTGATGGAATGGAAATATTCGAAGTTTCTCGACTTGATCAAGCGCTTTCACGTGTAAAAATCACGGGTGAATGAGCCGCTACGAAAAAGAAATCCTTGGTTGGTTTAAGGCGAACCAACGAGAACTCCCGTGGCGCAAGAGCAATGCTTGGGGCGTATTAGTAAGCGAAATAATGTTGCAGCAAACTCCGGTAAATCGAGTTCTTCCAATCTATAACGAATGGATGAAGCGCTGGCCAGATCCAAATGCCTTAGCAGCTGCCACTTCAGCAGAAGTAATCACAGCTTGGGGAAGACTTGGTTATCCCCGCCGGGCGCTGCGTTTACACAATTGCGCAAAAGTTATCTCTGAGCAATACAACAACCATTTACCTGAGACCGAGCAAGAACTTCGAGCGCTACCAGGCATCGGTGAATACACCGCTGCTGCAATAGTTGCCTTTGCATTTAAAGAACGCTCATTGGTACTTGATGTAAACATACGTAGGCTATTTGCAAGAGCAATCGATGGAATCGAAGTTCCAAAACCCTCTGTCACAAAAGCCGAACGCAAGAGTCGTTCTGAGCTAATTCCACTTAAGAGCCCCCATATATGGGCCGCTGCAACTATGGAGCTGGGAGCACTAGTTTGTACGGCGCAGAGCCCAAAGTGTCTGATCTGTCCGATCGCAGAAGCCTGCAAATGGAGAGCTCTTGATTTTCCAAAATCTGATCAAAAGAAACGCGCTCAAGCTTGGCATGGCACTGACCGACAATGCCGCGGCGTCATTGTTCAAGCGCTACGTGAAAATAAAGCACTAACTACCAAAGAAATAATGAAGTTATGGCACTTAGATACACAGGTTGAGAAAGCTCTCAGCTCGCTCATCAAAGATCAGCTAATTACTTCTCCAAAACGAAACCATTACTCGCTTCCAAATTAGGAAGGAGTTAAGCAGTTGGCGCTTCTGCTAAATCTCCTGGTGAATTAGGAGTTGCAGCCTTTGGTGCTCCCTTAAATGTAAAGATCGCAGCTTCTGCTTCGCCCTCAACATCTACGACAATAATTTCGCCAGGGTTTAGCTCGCTAAAGAGAATGCGCTCTGAGAGTGCATCTTCAATTTCGCGCTGAATAACTCTACGAAGTGGGCGTGCACCAAGAAGTGGGTCATAACCACGAGCGGCAAGAAGGTCCTTTGCTGCTTGTGTGAGTTCAATTCCCATATCTTTCGCCTTTAGACGCTCATCAAGGTTTGCAATCATCAGATCAACAATCTGAATAATTTGATCCTTAGTCAACTGGTGGAAGACGATTACATCGTCAATACGGTTGAGGAATTCTGGACGGAAATGAGATTTAAGTTCTTCATTTACCTTGCCCTTCATGCGCTCGTAATTTGTTAAATCATCATCTGAATTAGCAAATCCCAGACCTAGGCTCTTTGAAATATCGCGAGTACCAAGGTTTGTAGTCATGATAATTACAGTGTTCTTGAAATCAACAGTGCGACCTTGCGCATCTGTTAAGCGACCATCTTCGAGCACCTGTAAAAGTGAGTTGAAAATATCTGGGTGCGCTTTTTCGATTTCATCGAAGAGCACAACTGAGAATGGACGACGACGTACCTTCTCTGTGAGCTGTCCGCCTTCGTCGTATCCAACATATCCTGGAGGTGCACCGAATAAACGTGATGCCGTATGACGCTCCAGCCGCCCTTCGGCCGGGGAAACGCGCAAACGAGCCGCGCGGTGCCGAGCGCGGCCTTCGCCTGCGGGGCGATCGGCTCGACTTGGTTGCCACGGATGCGAAAGAAAACGCCGGCCGACGTCATGCCTTCGAGCGTGCCGTCCGCCGCGGCAAAGAGCCGCATGATTGAAGGGCCTGCGACCAGCGGATCCGTGCTGAAATCGCGAAACGCCGTGCCGTCCCACCGCTGCAGCGCCTTGTTCTTGATCTGGAAGAAAACCTGCCCGCCCGCCGCGAGCAGCGTGCCGGTGCTCGGAAACTCAAAG
>CAIMUD010000149.1 GCA_903844585.1 uncultured Actinomycetes bacterium
CAGGATCACCTGCATCGACTAAGTCAGTGAAATTAACTCCCTTAACAACGCGTCCATCAGTAACATCAAGACAGGCAATAATTCGTACTGAAAGTGTCATCGACCAGTAACTTTCAAAGCCTCTTGCAAAGTAAACGCCCCCGCATACAAGGCTTTGCCTACAATCGCGCCTTCAACACCAACTTTATTTAAGTTACTTAATGCGGCGATATCTGCGAGTGAAGAAATTCCCCCACTTGCAACTACAGGTTTCTTGGTAACAGCGCACACCGATTGAAGAAGTTCTAGATTTGGCCCAGCAAGAGTTCCATCTTTTGTCACATCTGTGACTACATATCTGGCGCACCCATCTTTTTCTAAGCGCTCAAGAATTTCAAAAAGATCCCCACCCACTTTGGTCCAACCACGTGCAGCAAGAACATGTCCGCGCACATCAAGACCAACGGCAATGCGATCACCAAATTCACCAATCACTTGAGCTGTCCATTCTGGATCTTCTAGTGCGGCCGTTCCTAAATTAACTCGATGACAACCCGTGGCAAGTGCACGCCGGAGAGATTCATCGTCTCGAATTCCACCAGAGAGTTCGACTTTTATATCAAGAGCTCCAATAACGTGTGCCAATAGTTCGGCGTTACTGCCACGACCAAAAGCTGCATCTAAATCAACTAGGTGTATCCATTCAGCGCCTGCAGCTTGAAATTCAAGGGCGACTTCAAGTGGTGCACCGTAGATGCTCTCCTGTGCAAGTTCACCTTGAACAAGGCGAACAGCACGTCCATCTTTAACATCAACGGCAGGTAATAGCTCCAAATAACTCATAGTGTTTTCGTCCAATTCTTAATCAGAGCAAGACCAGCAGCTCCCGATTTTTCAGGGTGAAACTGTGTCGCCGATACATATCCATCTTCGACGGCCGATAAAAACTTTTCACCGTGAGTTGTCCAACTCTGCAACTTGCCCACAGCTTTCTTTGCTGCATAAGAATGTACAAAATAGAAAGATTCCTTTTCGATTCCTTGAAACAAAACCGAAGCAGCATCACTTTCAACGCTATTCCAACCCATATGGGGAAGGATGGGGGCTTGCATTAGGGATACTTCTCCATCCCAAATTCCCAGACCAACATGTTGACCATTTTCACTATGCTCTGTGCCTCGGCTAAAGAGAATCTGCATTCCAATACAAATTCCAAGTACCGGCCGTTCATTCGATATTCTTTCTCGAATAATTTCTTGCCCTTCGATTGCATTCAATCCATTCATGCACGCTGCAAATGCACCAACACCTGGGACAACTAAACCATCAGCGTTAAGTGCAACCGTGCGATCAGAAGTGACAACTACATCTAAACCCGAAGTTGCGAATGCTCTTTCGGCAGAACGTAAGTTGCCAGATCCGTAATCAAGTATTGCGATCAAAGAGAACCTTTTGTAGAAGGAATCCCAACAACTCTGCCATCTAGTGAAACTGCATCACGCAAAGCTCGTGCAACGGCCTTAAATTGAGCCTCAAAAACATGGTGGGCATTACGGCCTTCAAGAACACGAATGTGGAGAGCAATATGGGCTTCTGCCACGATTGATTCCCAGATGTGCTTACCCAATGTTGTATCAAAAGTTCCGATGAGTTCAAC
>CAIMUD010000150.1 GCA_903844585.1 uncultured Actinomycetes bacterium
GGAAGAATACGAATGTAGTTCTTTCGCATCTTGCCGCTTATGTGAGCAAGGACTTTATGTCCATTAGTTAGCTCCACGCGAAACATTGCATTAGGTAAAGCTTCAGCAACAGTGCCTTCCATTTCGATTGCACCATCTTTACTAGCCAAGCTATAACCACATTTCTGTTTTGAGCGTGAAACAAGCGAACTCGTAGTTTAGAGGGCGGGCTCTAATAAGGGAAATCGGCCCTTTTGAATTACATAGGTGTAACTCAGGCCACAACTCCTGCCTCAAATAGCCAATAAATCAGAGATTTCAATACCCAGGCGAGCTAAATCGGCCTTACCACCGTCAATTGCAGTTAAAACAAAGGGCTTTCCATCTGGGCAGATCACATATGAGTTTTCAAAGTGAGCACCTCTAGATGAATCAGAAGAGACCACGGTCCAGTCATCTTTTAAAACTTTAGTGCGAGCAGATCCGCGAGTAATCATTGGTTCAATTGCAAGTGCTAAGCCAGAGACAATTTCTGGGCCTTGGCCTGCACGACCAAAATTTAATACGTGCGGCTCTTGATGCATTTCAGTACCAATTCCATGGCCACCGTACTCTTGTAAAATTCCATACTTGCCTTGTGAATTAATATATTGCTCGATTGCATAACTAATATCAGTTAATTTTGCACCATGTTTTCCCGCAGCGATTCCTCGCCACATGGATTCTTCGCAGACATCCATCAGTTTTTGATCTTCTGGATCAACGCTTCCAACTCCAATTGAAAAAGCTGCATCTCCATGCCAGCCTTCAATGATTGCACCGCAGTCAATTGAAACTAAATCTCCATCGTTAATTATCCGAGAGCCAGGAATACCATGGACAATTTCTTCATTTACTGAAACACATATCGTTGCGGGAAATCCGTGATAACCCAAGAAGTTTGAGGTTCCCCCACCGCGTTTAATATTTGCCGCAGCAATCGCATCAAGTGCATCGGTGGTCATACCCGGCTTAATTGATTCGCGCAGCAACTGCAAAGTTTGCCCAACTAATAAGCCAGCACGGCGCATTATTTTTAACTGCTCGATGTTTTTAATCTGCATTGCCATAGTTTTTATCTTTACTGTGCGACACGATTTAACGCTGAAATTGCCAGCGCAGTAATGTCTTCAACGTTTCCGAGTGCACTAACGGTGATGAGTAACCCTTCATTGCGGTAAAAAGAAATGATTGGTGCAGTTTGATCTTGATAGACCTCAAGGCGTCGAGTAATCACTTCGGCCTTGTCATCTTCGCGCTGGTAAACATCTGCGCCACATGATGGGCACTTATCAACCCCAACAGATGGCTGGAAGCAATCCTTGCAGGTACGACGTGCTGAAAGTCGAGTAACGATTTCATCATTGGCTAAAGAAAACTCAAGGACCGCGTTAAGGGGTGTGTCTTTCTCGGCCAAGATCGCTCGAAGAACTTCTGCTTGAGCAACGTTGCGTGGGAAACCATCAAGTATGAATCCATTAGCAACATCGTCGTGAGTTAAACGATCTTTGACCATTTCATTAGTTACAGAATCTGCAACTAGTTCACCACGGTCCATGAAACTTTGAGCTTGAACGCCGAGAGGAGTTCCCGCCTTTAAATTAGCGCGGAAAATATCACCAGTAGAAATGTGTGGAATTGAATAATGCGCGGCTAGGAATTGAGCTTGTGTTCCTTTTCCAGCACCTGGTGGACCTACCAGGACAAGACGCATTACTTAA
>CAIMUD010000151.1 GCA_903844585.1 uncultured Actinomycetes bacterium
ATTTGCAGGAAAATATTTGCCGATGTATCCAGCAAGTTCCAAATTACCTTCGTGGAAAATTGCGCAATGTCTCAACTTGGCTATTGGAGCTCTCGAAGAGATTACTGATTTCATGCCAGAGAAGATTCTTGAAAAGTATGGATACCCAACTCTTGTACAGGCCCTTCGTCAGCTCCATAACCCTGCAGATTTAGCTCAGGCTGATCTGGCAAAAGCGCGATTAACTTTTGACGAGGCTTTTTTGCTTCAGCTTCTCTTGTTAGAAAGAAGAGTCGAACTTCGCAAGCTAAGAGGTACACCTCGTACGCGAGTTGTTGGAGGGCTACTGGATAAATTTGATGCCGAACTTCCATTTGAACTCACCGCTGGCCAGAAAGTTGTAGCCAAAGAAATAGAAGCCGATCTTTGCGCAGATTACCCAATGCATCGACTCCTTCAAGGTGAAGTTGGTTCGGGTAAAACAATCGTTGCCCTTCGTGCGATGCTCGCTGTTGTAGATAGCGGGGGGCAGGCCGCACTCCTAGCGCCAACGGAAGTATTGGCCAATCAACATTTGCGAACAATTGAAACGCTTCTTGGACCACTGGCCCAAGGTGGAATGCTCGGCTCGGAAAGCGCTGCAACGAAGGTCACTCTGATCACTGGTTCTCAGAACGCAGCCTCTAGAAAAGAATCTTTGGCACTAGCTGCAAATGGTGGAGCTGGAATTGTGATTGGAACTCATGCACTACTTAGTGAAGCCATCGCATTCAAAGATTTAGGTCTCATTGTTGTTGATGAACAACACAGATTTGGTGTTGAACAACGAGATGCACTCAAGGCTAAGGCGATAAACCCACCACACCTTCTTGTTATGACAGCGACGCCAATTCCCAGAACCGTTGCGATGACAGTTTTTGGTGATTTAGATATTTCAACTCTCACAGAGCTACCTCTAGGCAGACAACCCATCACAACACATCTTGTGGCAACTGTTGAAAAACCTGCGCTCCTTGATCGCGCATGGGCGCGCATTAAGGAAGAAGTTTCTCTAGGTCATCAGGCCTACGTTGTGGTTCCGCGGATTAGCGCGGGGGATTCAACTGATTCAGATATTGATTTCCTTTATGGAGAGCCATCAAAAGATATTTATAGCGTTGAAGAACTTGGACCACAGTTGAAGTCAGGAGCCTTATCTGGCCTTCGCGTTGCACCTCTTCATGGACGTCTGAGCGCTGAGGAAAAAGATTCAACGATGCGTGCTTTTGCGGCGGGCGAGATTGATGTACTGATTTCAACGACAGTCATCGAAGTTGGTGTGGATGTAGCAAACGCCACCATGATGGTGGTGATGGATGCAGACCGATTTGGAATTTCGCAGTTGCACCAGTTGCGTGGTCGTGTTGGACGCGGAACTTCACCCGGGCTATGTCTGCTCGTTACATCTGCCGCCTCTGAGTCGGCATCCATGGAGCGACTTGATGCAATTTCAAAGACGACAGATGGATTCGAACTTTCAAGAATCGATTTAGAACAACGGCGCGAAGGCGATGTACTAGGAGCCAATCAATCAGGTACAAGGTCTCATTTGCGGTTGTTACGAGTGCTACGAGATGAAACGCTGATTGAGCAAGCCCGGGCCGATGCAGAAGAATTAATTACTGCCGACCCCGAACTTGCCAAGCATCCACTTCTAAAAAGTGAATTAGCTAAGATTCAAGCTGATTCGGCAGCCGAATATATAGATAAGGGTTAGCGATGCGCATCATTGCAGGAGCAGCTAAAGGCCGAAATATTTCTGCCGTCGCAGGTGCAACGAGACCAACATCTGATCGCGCACGCGAAGCGCTATTTTCAACGCTTGCTTCGGAGTTCGGTGAATTTGATGGTCTAAACGTTTTAGATCTCTACGCAGGTACTGGTGCGATTGCCCTTGAGGCTCTCTCACGCGGTGCGGCCATCGTTCATGCAGTTGAGAAAGACGAGCATGCGCAAAAAGCTATTAACTCAAATTTCGAATCGATGAAGAGCGCAGATATAAGAGGAACCTTTCGGCTCTTTGCAATGGGCGTTCATCGCTTTCTAGAAGATCCGGCACAATATAAATATCACTTCATTTATATAGATCCTCCATACGATGTGGAAGATGTTGATGTGATCCAAACTCTTATTCAATTAGAACAGGGTGGTTTTTGCCACCCCGATGCGCTGATTGCCGTTGAGCGAAATTCGCGAGTAAAAGAAATATCTTGGCCAATTGGTTACGAAGCGCTTCGTGAAAAAAATTATGGGCAAGCGACAATTTTCTACGGAATTCCTGCTCAAAATGGCTAGCTCTTAGCTTCGTTGGTAGCGTTTGCTCCATGAAGCTCGCCGTATGTCCGGGATCCTTTGATCCCATCACCTTTGGACATCTCGACATCATCGAACGCGCGAGTCAGCGCTTTGACGAGGTCATCGTTGCAGTTTTAGCTAACCGCACGAAATCAAGTTTATTTACTGTTGAAGAGCGTATGGATATGGCTCGAAAGACAACAGCACAATGGAGCAATGTTCGAATTGATTCATGGCACGGGCTTCTAGTTGATTATTGCAAGGCAAACAAAGTCCAATCAATTGTAAAAGGCCTACGCGCAGTCTCGGATTTTGATTACGAATTGCAGATGGCGCAAATTAACTTGCAGCACTCTGGCGTTGAAACTATGTTTATGGCCACAGCGCCTGCACACTCATTCTTATCATCTTCAATTGTTAAAGAGTTGGCTCATTACGGTGGCGATGTATCGACTATGGTTCCGGATGTTGTAAATGATGCGCTTAAGGCGCGAGTAGCGGGGAAATAAATGAACTCAATTGAAAAACTCGACACTGCAATAACTCTCGTGGAAGAAGCACGAGGAGTTCCGCTTTCAGCATCATGTGTTGTTCATCGCGGTGAAATGCTCGATATCCTCGAAGAGGCGCGCGAATCACTACCTCGCGATCTAGACGAGGCTCTACATATTTTGGCAAGGCGAGATGCGCTAGTTGAGGAAGGGCGCCTCAGCGCTGAAACAATGGTCGCCTCAGCTCGCGAAGAAGTTGCACGCATGATCGAACAAACAGCAATCGTTCAGGCTGCTCGACTTGAAGCACAGAAGATTCTTGATGAAGCCCGTGATGTTGCCGCTGATGAGCGCGAAGAAGTTGAAGAATATATTGATGGTCGACTTGCAACCCTTGAGGTCATTCTCAATAAGACGATGGATGCCGTTGCGCGCGGTCGCGAACGCCTTGATGGTGCCGGCGATAAAGATATTTTGTCCCAACTAGCTGACGATTAAGTAGCCAAGATGGCAAACATCTTCGAAGTCAACACCCACGAACTCCCACGCAGAGCCGGGGAGATGAAGGAATATCAATTTGATATTACTCTCGAAGAAGATTTGGGAGTCCCACTTATCGCAGTAACTGCAGGTGATGTTATTGAGGTAGATGCGCGCCTTGAATCTGTGACTGAAGGAATTCTTTTAAGTGCCGATATTTATGCAATTGCCAAAGGGGAGTGCATTCGCTGCCTAGATCCTGTCGAAATTGTTATTGATCGCAAAGTACAAGATCTCTATCGGTATGAACCAAAGAGCGATAATCGCAAGGATAAGAAAGAGAAGAAGCGTAAGAAAAAGGATAATTCAAGCCACGAGGACGATGTAGATCTTGAGTCTGATGATGAGCTTTGGATGGATGGAAATATTATGAATCTGGAGACGCCAATCCGCGACGCAATTGTTTTGGATTTACCTGTCAATCCACTCTGCTCCGAAGAGTGTGAAGGCCTTTGTCCGGAGTGCGGAGAAAAATGGGCCACCCTGGCCGAGGACCACGCCCATGAGGCCATTGATGCTAGATGGGCTGGACTTGCTGGCTTGGATTTTAAGAATCCGGCCCAATAGGGAATACTTACCGCTCTAGCCAAAGAAAAGTAGTTCACCAGGCTTTCTGAGAAAAAGGACGATTACCGTGCCAGTACCAAAG
>CAIMUD010000152.1 GCA_903844585.1 uncultured Actinomycetes bacterium
AAGTTCACTACAAGGGCAAGACCATCGCTGAAGTACTCAATATGCCGATCGAAGAGGCAGGTGGATTCTTTGAATCAGTGCCAGCTATTGCGCGCTATTTAAAGACGCTAAATGATGTCGGCCTGGGGTATGTTCGATTAGGTCAATCCGCACCGACACTTTCAGGCGGTGAAGCGCAAAGAGTAAAGCTTGCAACCGAATTACAGCGTAGATCGACCGGCCGCACGATTTATGTTTTGGACGAGCCAACCACTGGGCTGCACTTTGAAGATGTAAATAAATTGTTAACCGTTCTAAACCGCCTGGTAGATACTGGCAACACTGTGGTCGTAATTGAACACAATCTCGACGTTATCAAATGTTCAGACTGGGTTATCGATATGGGGCCAGAAGGTGGTTTCCGTGGGGGAGAAGTTGTTGCAGAAGGCACGCCAGAGGATGTTGCGAAAGTGAAGGCGAGTTACACCGGGCATTACTTGGCAGAGATTTTGGCGAGCAATCGCGCGCCAGCAAAGAAAAAAGCTGCCGTGAAATAAATGTCAGATCCCGCAAGTTATCGCCCCAAAGAGATCCCTGAACTCCCAGGGGTTTATCGTTTTTATAATGGGAAAGATAAGGTTATTTATGTCGGCAAGGCAAAGAATTTGAAGAATCGCTTAACAACTTATTTCGGTTCCAATTTAGCGCGCAAGACCCATCGCATGGTGCACGAGGCGGTGCGCGTTGATTGGACGATTGTTGGGACTGAACTAGAGGCGTTGGCCCTGGAATTCTCTTGGATCAAGCAGTACCAACCAACTTATAACGTGCAATTCAAAGATGATAAGTCTTATCCCTATTTAGCTATTTCAATGCAGGATGAATTCCCTCGCATCTTTATTACTAGAAAAGAGAAACGTCCAGGCCTGAAATACTTTGGTCCTTATACAAATGCCTGGGCTCTCCGAAATACTTACGAAGTGCTGCTGAAAGTCTTTCCAGTGCGCTCTTGCAGCGAAGGAAATTTCAAACGCGCGCAACGTAGCAAACGACAGTGCTTATTAGGAGATATCGGAAAGTGCGCTGCGCCTTGCGTTGGTTGGGTTACTCCAACCGAACATCGTGAGATAGCGGTTAAGTTAGATGCTTTTATGGAAGCAGGGATGGAAGATATTCTTCCAAAGCTTCGTGACGAGATGGAACTAGCTGCCAGTCGCGAAGAGTTTGAACGCGCTGCCCGAATCCGCGATCAAATTGAATCTTTCGAAAAGGCACAAAAATCAACGCAGGGAAATCTTTCCGATGATCTTGATGGAGATTTCATCTCTATTCATGAAGAGGGACTTCATGCTGCGGGATCGATCTTCATGGTTCGCCGTGGATCGATTAAAGGTTCACGCTCTTGGATAGTTGATCAAGAACGAGCGTTGGAAGGCGATGACCAAGTTGCATCACTCTTCTTTTCGATCTACAGCGGTGCAGCACCGGCAGATATACCAAGTGAGATTTTCCTTAATCGCGAACCAAGTGACCAAATTGCTTTAGATGGTTGGTTAACTGGGTTACGTGGAGCCAAAGTTGCGATCAAGGTGCCGCAAAGAGGCGAAAAGGTGGAGCTACTTCAAACGGTAGATCGCAATGCGCATTATGCGTTGATTCAATTTTTGAGTAAGCGAGCCACAGATGCAGCAGTCAGCGGCAAAGCGCTACTGGAGATTGAAGAGCAACTGCAACTGACAAGAACTCCCTTACGTATTGAATGCTTTGATATCTCAAATATTTCTGGGACTTCAGTTGTCGCATCGATGGTGGTTTTTGAAGATGGCTTGGCGAAGAAGAGTGAGTATCGTCGCTTTATCA
>CAIMUD010000153.1 GCA_903844585.1 uncultured Actinomycetes bacterium
GAGAAGTGCTCAGCCGCGGATATGGCGCTCTTGATTTAGAACACGGCGCACCAGGTGTCAGCGAATGCACGGCAGATAATTTGTGGCAATCAATTGTTATCGCAGTCAAGCAAGCACTTGCTGGAAGCACAGAGAAAATAACTGCAGTGGGTTTAGCAAATCAAGGCGAATCAATCCTTGCGTGGGATAAAAGCAATGGTGATGCTCTATCGAAAGTAATTATTTGGCAAGATTCACGGTCGGCTTCCTTGTGTGATGAAAGACGCGCACACTCTGAATTTATTTTGTCTAAAAGTGGTCTGGCGCTAGATCCTTATTTCGTTGCACCCAAGATGGTGTGGCTACGAGAGCGTGTGAAGACAGGAGTTATCACAACAACTGATACGTGGATTATTGCGAGGTTAACTGGAAAGTTTGTAACAGATGTCTCAACAGCGTCTCGTACTCTGCTCTTTGATTTGCATACTCGTTCATGGAGTACTGAGTTAGCAGATATCTGGGGATTAAACGTTGGAGACTTTCCAGAATTAATTAATAATGATGAAGTAATTGGCGAAATCTGTCATCCAGATCTAGAGCCGCTGCGCGGTGTTGTGTTAGCAGGTGCGATGGTGGATCAACCAGCAGCGCTATTAGCCGAGAATTGTTTCGAAGTTGGACAGGCAAAGTGCACATACGGCACCGGTGCATTTTTACTTACCAATATTGGCGCTTCGCCAAAGATTTCAAAGCACGGACTTGCAACTTCTCTTGCATGGAATATTCGCGGTCAAGCCGCCTATTACTTAGATGGTCAAGTATTTACAGCAGCCACCGCCGTCCAATGGTTAATTGATAATGATTTGTTGGTATCGGCTGAAGCAATTGACTCATTACCAGATGCACGAGGTGCTATGGCTGCCCCTGGCTTTGCAGGCTACGGCGCACCGCTTTGGAAACCACATGCAACAGCGAGCATTGCAGGATTAACACTGAGCCATGGAAAAGGTGAAATAGCGCGCGCAATGGTCGATGGAATTGCTGCGCAGGTCGCTGATTTATTGGGTGCAATTGCAGCCGATGGCGTTGCTGTCACACACCTACGAGTAGATGGTGGACTTACACAATCAAACACATTGATGCAGATGCAGGCAGATCTTGCGCAAGTGCACATCGAGGTCTATCCGCATCCAGATGCAACCGCCATCGGAGTTGGTAACCTTGCTGCAATGGCCACACAAAGCGCACTACACCTAGGAGATTTCGCATCTGCCTGGAAGCCTGCGCATACATATTCACCTGCATGGAGCACCGATCGCGCGCAGAGTTATCTTTCACAGTGGCGCACACTGCCAGCGACTGCACTGGAATCCGCGCATGAGTAATAAAACTTATGACGTTGCAATCATCGGCGCCGGAGTTGTAGGCACAGCTATTGCGCGCGAACTTGCTCGGCACGATCTTTCAATTGCGCTCATCGATGCCAATGCTGATGTCGGCGACGGCACATCAAAGGCGAATACAGCAATTTTGCACACTGGCTTTGACATGGTTCCGGGTTCACTTGAATCCAGACTCGTTGCACGTGGTTATCACTTGCTCCGTGATTATGCCCGTGAAGTCGGAATCGCAGTTGAAGAACTCGGTGCGTTACTCGTTGCA
>CAIMUD010000154.1 GCA_903844585.1 uncultured Actinomycetes bacterium
CACTAAATATTCTGCCTATCAGGAATATCTTGAGGGCAGTGAGTCAAAATTAGGAGTAATAGAGAAAACACGATCTACTGGAATCTCGCCTTTAAAGAAGGTTGGTGTTGGTGTAATTGTTGGCGTACTCACAACCTCCATTGCGATCTTTGGACTGTCCTCCCAAACATCAAGTCTGAATTCCGAACAAGCGGGCGAAGTGTCGCCTTCAGTGGCAGCGAGCTCCACCACAAGTCCTTCACCATCTGCAGCCGTTACGGCTTCCCATAATGCCTCTGCCACCAAAGTACCTGTTGCTGAAGTTTCACCCCAAGTGAGTAAACCAACACCTGTAGTTTTGCAACCATCTTCCAAGCCGACGGTTAACAGCTCTTCCGATAGCAGTAATTGTGTCTCAACCTATAAAACTGGTAGTTATGAAGACGCAATTAAGCAGTGTGCAAAAGAAGTAGCAGCTGGATCTGTTGAAGCTCAGTATTACCTAGGGGTTAGCTACCGACTCACTAGAGATGAGGATAATGCCAGAAAGGCATTCCAAGCATGCGCCCAAAAAGGGAATTTAGAATGCGTTAATGAATTTGCTTACTATCAATTCCGAGAAGGCGATAAGTCTCTTGCCCGTGGAAACTGGATGAAAGCTTTCGATGGCGGCGTTATTGAAGCTGGGCGAGCTTTGGGAGTCAGCTATAAAACCGATACAAATTATTCACAAGCAATCTCTTGGTTGGATAAAGCGGCATCAAAAGGTGACAAAGATTCAGCCATCTATGCAGTTGAGATCTATCAGTACGAATTAAAGGAGCTCGACCAAGCTTTAACTTACGCACGGAAATATGAAGCGGCTGGAATTTCTGGAATGAAAGAGCGAATTGGAACAATCCTTTTCGTTCAAAAGAAATATGCAGAAGCAAAGTTGGCACTTCTGCCCTGTGCAGAGAAGGATTACATACCCTGCATGTCGGTATTAGCATTGGTTTATTACGAAGAAAAAGATGTAGTTAACTCAAAGAAGTGGGCAAGCAAGTCTGCAGCAAAAGATCAGGTTGCTGCCATTAATTTGATGGCACGAATAAGCCTTTATCTTGAATACGATCTCGCAACAGCAAAAATTTGGTATCAAAAATCTGCATCCAAGGGTGATCTAGAAGGCATGCACAGTTTGGGCTCGACTTTCGCCCTTCTAGATAACGACATAAAAATGGCTTGTTTCTGGTGGGGTCAAACTTTTCTAAAGGGTGCCGCACAGCAAAAAGCGGGAACTGATACTGAAACTACGCAAAAATGGATTGATGCTGCTTCAGAGCAATACGATAAGCGTGACTGCAAGAATAAGTAACTCAAATCTCCTTTAATGTGTCAGTCCGCTTGCGTAGAGTAGCCGCATGATCCGAGCCAACCACCAGGACCGAAGGTTTAGGCAGGGGCACGCTAGATTTCTTCCTTTTGAGAGGTACAAAAAGTAATGGCATCAACAGATAGAGCTGAGCTTCATAAGACTATTTGGAAGATTGCAAATGACCTTCGCGGAAGCGTCGACGGTTGGGATTTCAAGCAATACGTTCTCGGCACCCTCTTTTATCGTTTCATCTCTGAGAACCTAACGAACTATCTCAATGAGCACCAACATAAAGCTGGCATCAAAGACTTTGATTACTCAAAGCTTAATGACAAAGACGCAGAGTTCGGGCGTAAGGAAACAGTTCTCGAAAAGGGATTTTTCATCCTTCCTAGTGAACTATTCGTCAATGTTCGTGCTGATTGTAAGAACGATCCAAACCTCAACGAAACCATGTCACGTGTCTTCCGCAACATTGAAGGTTCCGCAGTCGGATCCCCAAGCGAGCTCGATATCAAGGGCCTATTCGATGACATGGATGTCAACAGCAATAAAATTGGTGGAACCGTAGTCAAACGAAATGAGCTTCTAGTGAAGCTGCTCGATTCAGTTGGTGAACTTCAACTCGGAAACTACGCAGATAACTCCATCGATGCATTCGGCGACGCGTACGAATTCTTGATGACAATGTACGCATCGAGTGCGGGCAAGTCAGGCGGAGAGTTTTTCACTCCTCAAGAGGTTTCAGAGCTGCTCGCAAAAATCACTGTTGCCGGCAAGAAGAAGGTGAATAAGGTCTACGACCCTGCATGCGGGTCTGGATCGCTACTACTTCAGTTCGCAAAGGTTCTCGGTAAAGACAATGTGACCGATGGCTTCTATGGACAAGAAATCAACATCACCACATACAACCTCTGCCGCATTAACATGTTTCTTCACGACATCAACTACGAGAAGTTCGAAATTGCTCACGGTGACACTCTTACCGATCCCGTCCATTGGGACGACCAACCGTTTGAGGCAATTGTTTCTAACCCACCATATTCAATTAAGTGGGATGGTGATGACAATCCCTTGATGATTAACGATCCTCGCTACTCACCAGCGGGCGTATTAGCACCAAAAAGTAAAGCGGACCTTGCTTTCACGATGCACATCCTCAACTGGCTCTCTACAAATGGAACCGCGGCAATCGTTGAGTTCCCAGGAGTGATGTATCGCAGTGGCGCAGAGCAGAAGATTCGTAAGTATCTCGTTGACAACAATTACGTCGATACTGTCATCCAACTTCCACCTGACCTTTTCTTCGGGACTGGAATACAGACCTGTATCTTGGTGCTCAAGAAATCCAAGAAAGACAACAAAGTTCTCTTCATTAATGCTGAGCGCGAGTTTGCCCGCTTTGGTAACAAGAACAAACTCCGCCCTGAAGATATCGAAAAGGTCCTTGCCAAGTACACAGATCGAATGGATGAAGATTTCTTCTCTCGTTATGTTGACCATACAGAAATCGCTGAGAATGAATACTCACTTTCAGTGACAAGCTATGTAGTTGCTGAAGACATAAGGGAAATCGTAGATATAGAGGAACTAAATAATTCAATCTCAGAGATTGTCGCTCGCCAAACTGTGCTTCGGGACGAGGTAGACAAGATTGTTGCGGAGCTCGAAGGCAAATCGATATGAGTAAGCTAGAAGACCTAATTGAGAAACTTTGTCCCGGTGGAGTCACTTATCAAAACGTTGATTCGCTTCTTATGAAAGTTCCGGTACCAGACGCATTACCCAAGAATGAATATAGGCCTGAAGGTCACTATCCCGTAATCAATCAAGCACAAAATCTCATCGCCGCCTATTCTGATGAGGAAGAAAAGGCATTACCGGATGGGAAGTACATCGTATTTGGAGATCACACTCGCGCCGTTAAGTGGGCGAACTTCAGATTTATCCCAGGGGAATCGGGAACTCTTGTTTTCGAAGTTGTCGAAGGTGCTGAGGCTAAGTACGTCTACTATGCCTTGAAAAACTTGCGAATCGAGAGCCGTGGTTACAACAGGCACTGGACGGTGCTTCGGGAATTCGAAATTCCCGTCCCCCCAATCGAAGTCCAACAAGAGATTGTGAGCATTCTTGACACATTCACAGAGTTAGCATCTGAGCTAGAAGCAGAGTTAACCGCCCGATACCAACTTCGAACTTGGCTGCAGGATGAACTCTTGAAGCACCGCCTAATTGAGGCGACCTCACCTAGTCAAATGATGCCTATAACAAAGGCGGCCGAATACATTCGTGGCCTCACTTATTCAAAGTCTGCGGAGGATATCGCGGGCACAATCCGTGTTTTGAGAGCAAATAATATTGATCAAGAGTCAGGTACCTTAAATTTTCGCGATGTCAGATGTTTAGCTACGGGTACAAAAGTTAAGAGAGAACAGAAATTAAGTGAAGGCGATATTTTGATGTCGGCTGCAAGCGGGAGCCGAAGTCACGTTGGAAAAGTGGCGTACATTGATGATGATCTAGACTATTACTTTGGTGGCTTCATGGCGGTGTTCAGAGTTAGAAAGAATATTCACTCACCATATCTCTTTCATATTTTGTCGTCGCGAGGCTTTCAAGAGTTTCTTGACAGAGCGATTGAAAGTACCACGATCAACAATCTGAGTGCTTCACTCTTAGAGAAATTCTTGATTCCCGTTCCTGATCTTAAGACACAAATTGAGGTCAGTAGAAGATTGGATACTTTGAATTGCTTGATTCAAGATTTAAGAAGTGAGCTCGAGATGCGACACCAACAATTCGATTATTTCA
>CAIMUD010000155.1 GCA_903844585.1 uncultured Actinomycetes bacterium
GTAATAAGGCTTAATTTGTTGTAACTGACGGAAAGTTGCTGACAATACATTTGGATCCATAAGGCGAATATTTGAAATAGTCGCCGCATCATTTGCCAACTGGCCAACGTTGGTTGAAAGCGTTGCTTGATAATCCTGAACTTCGACTCCATTGAGTCCATATGCCGCACGTGTTGCATCTATGTTGCGCTGAATATATGGAGCTTCTTTTGATGACTCAGATGGTTTGACCTGGAACTGTTGAATTGCGCCAGGATAAATTCCTGCAATAAGAACAGATGCAATAACAAGTAGAGCTGTTCCTGCTGTTGGGAGTAGCCAAGATTTGCGGACAATGTTCGCAAAGAAAAGAATTGCACAGACAACTGCGATAGCGGCCAGAATTGCTTTTGCTGGAAGTGTTGCATTGACATCTGTGTAGGTCAGACCGGTAATGAGTTTGCTCTCTTTAAGAACTAGCGCATAGCGATCAAACCAATATGCGAGAGCTTTTATCAGAACAATGAAACCAATCAAGATGGAAAGTTGAACTCGTGCCGCAACAGTTGTTCGATCGCTTCGTAGTTGCGGACGAATTCCTCCATAAAGATAATGAACAATAAATGTTGCAATTGTTGCAAGAACTAAAGTTGAGATAGCCCAACCAATGACTGCTTGCCAGAACGGTAATTTAAATGCAAAGAATGAAATGTCCATGTTGAACTGAGGGTCTTTAACCCCAAAACTTGTTGCATTTTTAAAGAGAAGCCATGTAGACCATTGTTGCGTTGCAGCTGTACCAGCAAAGTAAATAAGTGCCACAGATATTGCAATAAATACCCACCGACGAATAGGTTCAATCTGCGCACGATAACGCTCGAGATTATCTTCTTCGCCAGCTAAGGGTGCATAAAAAGGGCGAGAGCGGAAGGCAAAATAAATGTTAATTGAAATGATCAAAGAAGTGAGAACTCCGCTTGCGATGAAGAGAGTTGCTTTAGTCGTAAGAACCGTTGTCCAAACATGTTGGAAGTCGACTGATTTAAACCAAAGCCAATCAACATAGACGCCGCTTAGGGCAACCAGCACCACTCCGGCAACCGCTAGAAGAATTACCGTTAGGGCAAGGGGGTTAGGTTTCTTAATCATGTTCCTACGCTATCGCACCCCTTTGGGTCTTTCGAATTAAGAGCGTTGACCGCTTCGGCAAGTGTAGAAACGGCAGCGATTCTTATATTTTCTGGGGTTGTATCTAGATCTGCGCAATTACTTTTGGGGATGATTAATAACTCTGCACCTGCACTTTTGGCGGAAAGTAATTTTTCATTAACTCCTCCAATGGCCCCTATTTCACCTTTTGAATTAATCGTTCCAGTTACTGCAATTTTTGCACCGTGTAGATAATTTTCTTGAGTAAGTAACTCCACTAGTGCAAGTGCAAATGCTGTGCCTGCACTTGGTCCGCCAGTATCTTTGAGCGAAATTGAGATATCCGAACTTTTGATATTTGAATAACCCTGATCTGGGAAGGTTTTTACAAGATATGCCAGAGCTGCTTGCTTGGCGTAAATTTGTGAATCAACCATCTCTTTTGTTGATTTGGCATCTTCGGCCTTAGCAGTCAACCCTGGTGTGTAAATTGCTGATTTTGGAAGCACCACATTGTCAGATCGCAGCCAACTATAAATAACTTGGGCTCCACTGATATATGAATCGGGATTGGTCACCAAAATAGTCAAGAGGAGCAGCTTCCCATCGGCGTTGAAGAATTTAAGGTCTGCGTTGCTGGTCTTTGATTCTTTGATCAGGCCATCAAAAACATTAACAGCGTGTCCGGGGGTAATAATTGCAAAAGGCAGTGGGGCTAAAAGTCCTGCGGCAAAAAAAATTATGAGTATGAGAGTTGAAAACTTAGGAAGTGTAGAAAAGCGCATCTAAATTTTACGGATTTAATTTCATATACGGATAATCGTTGCCGTCTTGCGCATTTCCCTGTGATGAGTGCCTCTGAGTTGGATCCTGCTGTCCTCGGCCGCTTACCTCTTTACTTCCAAAAGTTTGCTGAAACTTCTGGAAGGAGCCAACAGAGCGATTTGTTTCGGCGCGGTATTTGCCTTGAAATTTTGTTACCCAGACTACGTAGGTAATTGCCGCAATAAGTCCTATGGCTGGAATTACCCACCAGATAAGCGCCATAAATGCATTGGACATGTGCCAAATCCTACTCGGGGCGGGAAGATATTTCGGGTTGAGATTGTTATATCTTCATATAGCGTTAGTGAAAGTAGCTGCTGTCCGAATTCACTTAAGAAAGGAGCGCGCATGTCCCCTTTTGGTTTCACGCCAGATGGTGCGTCAGATGAGCCTGGGAAAGAGCCAGACTTCAACGCCATGATGCGCGCCATGCAAGAACAGATGAAAGAACAATTCGAAAAGTTAGGGATCAACTCTGGCGGCTTTGTAAATCCATTTGCAAATATTTTCCAAACTCCAGGTGCAGCAGGAGAAGTATTGCCACAGGCCACCGTTCGTGAAAGCGCCAAGAAATTTGTTTCTGCCCAAGGTCTTGCACCTCTTGGAACAAAAGATTTAGCAGTGGTCGAAAGCGCCTTTGAAATTGCCGAGATCTGGCTTAACGAAGCGACCTCTTTCCCAGCCACGTCATCTTCAGGAAATTCTGCATCTATAGCTGCAAGTCGATCAGATTGGGTAGATATAACTCTTCCCGGCTGGCAGCGAACGATGGAGCCACTGGCAGCTGGACTCGCATCGGCGATTAGTACCTTGTTAGATGAGGCCGTTGCTGGGCAAAGTGAAAGTTCCGAAGAGGCTGCCGCACAAGCTCCAATCGAAATGATTACGACAATTCTCCGTTCTTTTATTGGAACAATGATTGCAACTCAGCTTGGTCAATCAATTGGAGCCCTCGCAACGGAAGTAACCGGCGCGCATGATGTTGGTTTGCCACTTCTTGACCCTGCAAAACCACTTGTTATTCCTGAAAATATCGAGAAATGGTCGGTTGATCTCGAGATCCCTAAATCAGAAGTCTTTATTTATCACGCGCTTCGAGAAGGCGCCGTTGCAAGATTGTTTGCACATAATCCTTGGCTAGTTTCGTATATGCAGAGTTCGATTGCTGAATATGGAAAAGGAATTCATATCGATATTGATGCAATTCAACGCCAGGCTGAGAGCGCTTTTGAAAATATGCAGATGGACCCGTCCAATTTTGATCCGGAGAAGCTTGATCTAAATAACGCATTCACACTAAATCTTGACGCTGGAGTTTTCACTCCTGAAGATTCACCTGCGCAGAAAATCGCTCTTGCAAAACTCGAAACTGTTCTTGCACTCATTGAAGGATGGGCTGACGAAGTTACAACTCTGGCTGCAGGTGATCGTTTACCTTCAATTCAAGCACTGCGCGAAACTTTTAGGCGACGTCGTGCAGCTTCAGCTCCTGCGGAAAAATTGTTTTCAACAATGCTCGGCTTGAAAGTCTCGCCAAAGCTTTCTCGCGAAGCAAGTGCGTTCTGGTCAAAGATTCGGGAATTAAAAGACGTCGCAGAGCGCGATCAAATTTGGAGCGGACTTCTTCCAACTGCCCAAGATCTACTTGACCCAGAAAAGTTCTTAACTTCCTCGACGGTTCCTGACGATCTTTCAGGCCTGGTTTAAGCCTTAATGAAAAGCGAAGTCCCCGGGCGCACATTCACA
>CAIMUD010000156.1 GCA_903844585.1 uncultured Actinomycetes bacterium
CGAAGGAAAATAAATACATGGCAACAGGCACAGTTAAGTGGTTCAACTCTGAAAAGGGTTTCGGTTTCATTGCAGTTGATGGTGGCGGACAAGATGTTTTTGTTCACTACTCAGCTATTCAGGGAAGCGGATACAAGGCTCTTGAAGAGGGTCAGGCAGTTTCATTTGAGGTCGTACAGGGTCCAAAGGGTCCTCAGGCCGATGCAGTGAACGCTAACTAATAACACTTACTAGTTGGAAAAACCCCGTCAGGTAACTGGCGGGGTTTTTCTTTTCACTTCTTTGGAACTGGTGGGATCGTTCCGAAATATTTAACTTTCGCAAGCTTTGTCCCAGGCGCTAAATCTTTTCCGGCCTGCCATGCTTTCAAATATTCATACGGCTTAAGAGAACCCCGCCTTACCCACCATACGTTTGCTTGCCCAGGTGTTGGCCATGAGATTCCAAAATGTAGGTGGGGCGCAGTGCCACGCGCACTGCCCGTTGCACCGACAAGACCAAGGGTGGTTCCGGCGGTAACAGAAAGACCCGGAACAATTGCTGCAGGTATGGATCCTTTTCGTAAATGCGATCCGTAGTAACGCACTCCGTCGCTGCCAATGATTGAGACATAAAGTCCACCGCGATCGATCCCGAGATTTGTTTTTCCGCTCCACAGATCTACGCGATTTACTTCATCAATGACGCCATCAATTGGCGCAACATATTTGCATGCCTCTTTACCGTTCTTTAATACGATGTCATTTGCAGGGTAATCGTGGTGTGCTTGCGAATAGTTTACGACGCACTTTGCTTCGACTGGAAAAAGATAAATTGGAGCAGCGTGTGCGGGAATAGCCCAGATACCCGAAATAACAAGTGAGAGAAGCAAAATAATTCTGCGCATGGCCTAAGGCTATCGGTGACGCAAGAAATAACAGGGTAAACATGAGAAGATTTACCTGTGCGTTCACTGGGATATTTAGCGATGTTGGGATTCACCATCGCTGGTTCTTTCTGGTTAGAGATTGCACTCAAAGTTGGCGTATTGCGCAGAGCAAAGCGCGCATTTCTTTCCATCTTTCCGGTGAGTATCTTTTTTATTGCGTGGGATGCCTACGCAATTGCCAAAGGACATTGGTTCTTCGATCGCACGCAAATCGTGGGTATTTATGGCCCCTTTGATATTCCACTAGAAGAATTTCTCTTCTTCATCATTGTTCCTATCGCTGCAATCATGACCATTGAAGCTGTGACTCACGTCAAGCCTCATTGGCGCAAATACGAGGGAAATAAATGAGTTACTCGGCTATCGCTTTTACTTCGGCGCTTCTCTTTGCAGCGGCAGATTTTTTCATTATCAAGAGTTCATTATTGAAAACCAAATACTTCTGGACTTCCTATGCAATCATCTTGCCATTTCAATTACTCACTAATTGGTGGCTTACATCACGCAATATTGTTATGTATAGCGACGATGCGATTATTGGATTGCGCATCGCTTCTGCGCCTGTCGAGGACCTTTTCTTTGGATTCACACTTATTCTTGGCGTCTTACATATGTGGGAGTACTTAGGGCGCAAAGGGATGCAAAATAGATGAGCAAAGCAGTATGAGTCAGATTGGTTTTCTCTTTGACCTAGATGGAACTCTCGTCAATTCACAGCCCTCCGTCGATCGCGTTTGGACCACGGTTTCAAAAGAGGCAGGCGTTCCACTTTCAGAACTCGGTCAGTATCACGGCCTTCCGGCAATTACAGTCTGGCGGCAGTTGTTACCTGATGCGCCAGAAGATCTCATTCAGCGTTACAACCAGAAAGTTCTCGAACAAGAAATCCAAGAGGCCTATGACGTAGTTGCTGTTCCGGGCGCACATGAATTATTAGAAGAGTTAAATTCTCGCGACATCCCTTGGACCATTGTTACTTCAGGGGTTAAGTCGCTTGCAACTGCGCGTACAAAGTACGCTGGAATTGAACTTCCTAAAAACGCAGTTACTTTCGATCAAGTCACACAAGGAAAACCATTTCCAGAACCATTTATTCTCGGTGCGCAGAGAATTGGACTTCCACCTGCGCTTACATGGGCCGTTGAAGATGCCCCCGGGGGAATCAGATCTGCAAAGCTAGCTGGCTGCACAGTTTGCTCGGTTGCAACAACCAATCTCAAAGAAGATTTGCACGAAGCAGACCACCACCTAGAACGCGTGCTTGATCTACTTACAATTTCAGGAATTAAGTAACTGAATTTACGGACGGCCCATCGATTCAAAGATGCGGTCGAATAAAGTGGCAAAAGCTACAGATTGATCGTGCGGCATGAGCCAGCCTTCTTCTCCCCTAATGCGATGGCCCATGGCATCTGCCATCAACATATATGGGTCACACGCTTCAAATTTTTCTATTCGCTCTCTTCCACCCACAACAACCTTTAACTCACTTGCTTTGTTATGAGAATTAAATGCATCGTTGCCGATAAGGCTTGCACTTCCCTTATCTCCCACGACATCTAAGTAGAGAGTATCTGGCATATTCATTGAAGTAAGTGCCTCAGCTTGAGCTCCTCCGATATTAAATGTTGTGATTACGGTTTCATCACTGCCCTGTGGGTGCCATGTCACCTTGGTAGCCACATCAGTAATTGGCGCAAAGTCCATAATCCAAAGTGGGGCCGCAATTGAATAAGGCCCTAGGTCATAAACTCCGCCGCCACCGAGTTCGTAAATAGCTCGAATATTTGTTGGGTCCAACTGATCGTATGTAAATGCAGAACGAATCGATTGAACTTTTCCAATCTCACCAGAATCAATAATCTGCTTAAGCCTGATTGTGCGCGGATGCCAGCGGTTCCATGACGCTTCCATAAAAATCATGCCAGTCTCTTTAGCAACAGCGATAGCTTGCTCAACTTCTTTGAGGTTCATGCCAAGTGGCTTCTCGCAGAGAACGTGCTTGCCTGCGCGCATTGCCTTAATTGACCACTCAATGTGAAGCGAATTTGGAAGTGAAATATAAATAGCATCAACTTTTGGATCTGCAAGGAGTTCGTTGTAATCGGTATAGACAAGTCCTGATGGAGAAAGCTTTAGCCCGCGCTCTCTTTCTTTAGAACCCACTGCATATATTTCGCCAACTTTTGAATTAAGTAGCGCTGGGTAAAGCGCCTTAGTTGCAATGTAACCAGCGCCAATAAATCCCCAGCGGATTTTTTCGCTCATTTTTTGCTCACTGACGCTACGCCAAGGCCTGCTGATTCATTAGCAATGAGCGCATCTTCAACCGTTGCAAAGTCTGGATTAACTTTCCCAGTCTTCATTTCTTCCACCCATGCCTGCAGCTCTGCAATGTATGAAGGTTCAAACTTCTTCATCCAATTTGTATCCATTTTTCCCCCTTTATTAACTCCGGCTTCAAAGTTAGCTGAGATTGCGACATCCCCGTGGATACCAATGCGCAGTGATCCATTCTCACAAACAACTTCTACTTGTGTGTCGTATCCGTACTGTCCAAATGCAAATACATCTTCAACTAGAGTCACACCGTTTTTAAGCTTTCCGATAATGATCAGCGGATCTGCAACTCCTTCTGGCGAATCGCTAGAGCGATTTGGATAAATTCCCTGGACAGATTCCCATTCGGAGCTAAACAACCACCGGTAGATATCGAAGTCATGAATCGCAATATTGGTAAATAGTCCACTTGATGTAATGGTTCCTGAATCGGTATTACGGCAGATTGCACGAACAAAGAGTGGCGCACCAAATTCACCTGTTGCGATAAGGCGACGAACTTCTCGATAGCCAGGATCAAAGCGGCGCATAAAGCCAAAGTTGATCATCTTCTTGCCAACTTTTTTCTCATAATCGCGAATCTCTTGGGCAATAGCGCGTGCATCTTCCAGAGTTGTAGCAATCGGCTTCTCACAAAGAATGTTCTTGCCTGACTTCATTCCTAAACGAAGGTGAGCCACATGAAGTGGATCTGGTGAAGCGATGATGACAGCGTCCACGTTTGGGTCGTTCATTAACTTTTCAGGATCCTCGGTTTGTAGCTCAACTGTTCCGAGTTCGGCGGCCAAGTCAGATACACGCTTTGCATCAATATCGGCGAGGGCTACAACTTTTGCATCCGGCACATGAGCCTTAATAAAGCGAGCATGGCCCGCGCCCATAATTCCTGTTCCGATAATTCCGACTTTAATCATGCGCCAAATCCTAAGTGATAACCTCAGCCATTACAGCAAGGGACGGTAGCTCAGTTGGTTAGAGCCCCGAACTCATAATTCGGTCGTCGTCGGTTCAAGTCCGACTCGTCCCACCATGGCTTTTCGACTTCAGTTTGTTGAACTAAGCAGTCATTATTCGTGATCCGTTGATCACGATAATTGTTATTGCAACCAATATTCCAAGAGTCTTAGCTGGAAGTTTTCCTGCAAGTAGAGCCGCAAAAGGCCCGGTAATCATTCCTCCGAGAGCAAGTCCGCCAACTGTTGCCCAGTTGATATCTAGTCTCCAAATATTTAATAGGAAGCCTGCACTGGCACTCAAAGAAACTATGAATTCAGACATGCTTACCGTCCCAATAACTTTTCTTGGTTCGATTACTGAGCTAGCAAGCAGAGTCGGAGTTACAACTGGACCCCATCCCCCGCCGCCAGATGCATCAACAAACCCACCAGTTAGCCCAAGGTAGGTAAGAAATCGTGGGCTTTTAACTTCAGCTAGAGCTATTTGTTGTGGAACTTTCACAATACTTCTGTAGAGGAGTAGCCCACCAAGAAAAAGCAATAGCGTGGAGATGAACACTTTTGCAACGCTTAGATCTATAAATGAAAGGAAAGTCGCACCTGCAAAAGCGCCTATACCGCCAGGGATAGCAAGTTTCTTTAAG
The DNA here is from genome assembly GCA_903844585.1 of uncultured Actinomycetes bacterium. Next base: position 4,869 of record CAIMUD010000156.1, read on the forward strand.
ATTTCTGTATCAACGTTTCCAACTTTCCAATGAGAAACACCGGACGCAAGAGTTGTTCCGATTTCGGCAATATGCACCGCTGTTGAGGAAAGCGCAGCCGTTGCACCAAGGCTTAGAAGAAGAGTTGCACTCGTTAAACCAAATCCCATGCCCATCGCACCATCGATTAACTGTGCAACAGATCCTGCGAGAGCAAACATCAGCCAGCTCATAAGACTCCTTTCAAAATCGCGCTGACGCTATCATCAACGCTTGCCGTTCCATCAACGGTGATGTCAGGGTTCTTTGGTGTTTCGTAATCTTGTCCGACACCCGTGAAGTTAGGAATCTCGCCTTTCGCAGCTTTCTTATACAAGCCCTTTGGATCTCTTTCGATACATATCTCCACAGGTGTGTTAACAAATATCTCCCTAAATTCACCGACCTCAAAGATTGATTTCGCTTGTGCGCGGTCTTGTTCAAATGGAGAGACAAGGGCGGTAATGACAATGATTCCTGCATCAACTAACAGCTTGGCAACTTCTGCGACTCGTCGAACATTTTCTGCACGATCTTCTTTTGTGAAGCCCAAATCCTTATTGAGTCCCAATCTTAAATTATCGCCATCTAATACATATGCATGCATACCAAGTGCAAATAACCTCTTTTCAAGTGCGTTTGCAATCGTAGATTTGCCCGAACCTGAAAGACCGGTAAGCCAAATTACTTGGCCCCTTTGGCCTTTGCTTTTCGCTCTTTCTTCCTTGGTAACTTCATAACTTTGCTGGTGAATATTTGAGCCGCGTCTTAGCGCGTGTTGCACCATTCCTGCGCCCACTGTTCTAGCAGTTAATCGATCTACAAGAATGAAATTTCCGAGCTCCCGAGAAGTTTTGTATGGAGCAAGTAAAAGTGGCGCATCAGTTGCAATTTCTACAGTGCCAATTTCATTCATTGCAAAGGTGTCTGCAGATAGCTCGGCGCCTGTGACAATATCTATCTTGTTCTTAACTTTTGTAATGATTGCAGGGGTTTGGCTATGTCCACTTATAAGCATGTACGAGCGACTACGGATTAGAGCCTCTTCATCAAACCAGACTAGGTTTGCGGTAAATCGATCCGAACCAGTGGCTTCTTGCCCTGCTGCAAGTACAACATCGCCCCGAGTCGCATCAACTTCAGGTGTGAGCTCAAGTGTTGTTGCGGTATTAATGCTTACTTTTTCTACATCGCCATCAAAATGAACAATTCGCGAAATTTTGGCGCTCTTCTTACTTGGAAAAATCGTAACCTCATCGCCAACTTTAAAAGATCCGCCAATAACGGTTCCAGAGAGTCCGCGGAAATTATCGGCACGCGAAATTGATTGAATCGGCATTTTGGCGCTGGCGTCAGCGTTGCCTGTTGGACTCCAGCTCTGAATAGATTCCAGAAGCGTTGGGCCTTTATACCAAGACATATTTGCACTTCGCGTAACCACGTTGTCGCCAAGAAGTGCGCTCATTGGAATCGAAATGACATCTTTAAGTCCAAGTCTTGTAAAAACTCCTTCAAGTTCCTTATTGAGCGAATCAAATCTCTCTTGGCTATATTCCTGTACGTCTAACTTATTGATTGCAACAATGACGCGCTGAACACCCATCAGTGAGCAAATAGTTAAATGGCGCAAAGTCTGTGTGCGAATACCTTTTGGTGCATCTACTAAGACAAGTGCGATATCTGCGCGAGATGCTGCCACCGCCATATTTCTGGTGTATTCCTCATGGCCCGGAGCATCCGAAATAATGAGTCGTTTTCCGTTGAGGAGTGACATCGAACGATAGGCAACGTCAATGGTTATTCCCTGCTCGCGCTCTGCAGCCAGACCATCAGTTAGCAAACTAAAATCAATATCACCAGTTGCAATTGTTGATCCGCTGCGGCGATCATTTCTCGCGGCCATTACCGTGTCGTGCGGAACGCTATCTGTCTCAACAAGTAAGCGGCCGATAAGGGTGCTCTTTCCATCATCAACGCTTCCGCATGTAAGTAAGCGAATAATTGGAGTTTGCATCTTGGAAGAGCTCATTAGAAGTAACCCTCTAACTTCTTCTTCTCCATTGAATCTTCATTCGCCCCATCGATAAGTCTGGTTGCACGTTCGGAGAGTTTTACTTCCTCAACTTCGGCAATGATTTCTTCGATTGTTGTGGCTGGCGATTCAACACCGGCTGTGAGCGGATAACAGCCGAGGGTTCTAAAGCGAATGACTTTATTTTCTACTACGTCCGTGGAGAGAAGTTGGAATCTCTCATCGTCGACCATAATCAATTGATCTCCGCGCGCTACGACTGGACGTTCTTTGGCAAAGTAAAGTGGATTGACTTCAATATTTTCCTGTGCGATGTAGCGCCAAATATCTACCTCAGTCCAGTCAGAGAGTGGAAAAACTCGCATCGTTTGTTCTGGTGCCAAGCGAGTGTTGTATGTACGCCATAACTCTGGTCGTTGATTTCTAGGGTTCCATTTATGTCCTGGATCTCGCACGCTAAAGATTCTCTCCTTTGCGCGACTCTTCTCTTCATCACGCCTTGAACCACCAATGGCAGCATCAACGCCATGGTCGTCGAGAGCCTCTTTAAGCGCAACTGTTTTCATGATTCGCGTGTACTCGGAAATTCCTGAAGTAAATGGATTGATACCTTCTTTTACCCCAGCTTGGTTTGTGTGTACTAAGAGCTGGTGGCCTTGTGAAGAGACTATGTGATCGCGAAATGTGATCATCTCTTTAAATTTCCAAGTCGTATCAATATGCAATAGCGGAAAGGGAATAGGTCCTGGATAGAAAGCTTTACGGGCTAGATGTAATAAAACAGAGGAATCTTTTCCAATGGAGTACATCATCACTGGTTTGCGAAATCCAACCGCGGCCTCGCGCAATATCTCGATCGACTCGTTTTCGAGGGCTTTCAAAATATCTGAATTAACGCGCATTCTCGACCCCAAGCATTTCGAAATCGTATTCTGATATGGCGCAGTTGACCCCTAGGCGCCCTTAATTTGTTACAAATTCCTCTTGGTTCTTAGACTCCTAAGGCCCAAAGGGAGTCAATGTGTAGCTTTGATTCTCCCTAAGATGTAGCCATAAAGCTTTTGAAAAATAGCGGGAGTATTGAAAGGGTTGAGGTTCAGTCATGGCGAATAAGAAGTGGTCTGCGCGTGACTCAAAGCGATGCATCATTGTTCCAAGCGATCTTGATCATAAATATTCACGCGGAGTACTCGGTGTCATCACCGGTTCTGCCGAATATCCGGGCGCTGCAGTACTGACTACTTCTGCGGCAAGTGCGGCTGGCTTAGGGATGGTTCGCTTTCATAGTTCATCTGGCCTTGCGCATCTTGTTTTGCACTCTGCACCTGAAGTTGTTGTGCAACCCGGACCCGTAACTGCATGGCTTGCTGGTTCTGGAATCTCGGAAAAAAAATACAGTGATTTAACTACCTGGCTTCGCCATCGTTGGTTTTCACTTATTGCTAAACAGAGCGTCCCGACTGTTTTAGATGCTGGCGCACTTGCACTTACAGGAAAGCTAAACCAACCAACAATAATTACTCCGCATGCTGGCGAACTCTCAAAGCTATTTAAATCAAGGGGCACCACGGTTAGCGCCGAACAAATTGAATCCGAACCTGCAAAGTGGGCGAGCAAAACTTCGAAAGATTTCGGAGTAGTTGTACTTTTAAAGGGCGCATACACAGTTGTTGCAGATGGTTCCGAGATTATCGAGCTACCGAAAGCAACTCCTTGGCTTGCAACAGCTGGTAGCGGAGATGTGCTTGCAGGAATTATTGGCGCACTTGTAGCAACGAATTACATCGAAATTTTAAATGATCGACATCGCTTAGCTGAAGTTGCTGCAACGGGAGCCTTTATTCATAACCAAGCCGCGGTTGCTGCATCAAAGGGTGGGCCAATAAACGCTCCAGCGATAATTGCAGCGATTCCTGCGATTATCGCGAAGTTGCTTTAATCTATTTGTGAATTGATTTTTCGTAGGCATCGTCGATGATCTTTGCGATCATCAAAATGTCTGATTGGCTAACTGGCATCTCGCCTTTACCTTCAATGCAAGCCTTCACCTGAAGATAGAAATCAACATAATTTCCCGGAACCGATTCATATTCAACAACTTCAGCCCCTCGGTGCAGGTAAGTCTTGCTACGTGTATCAACTTCCCATTTTCCGTTAACCGGACGCACACCTTCTTTGATAAAAGTCTCTTGTGGGTCTAAGTCTTGAATAATCAGTGTTCCCTTATCGCCCGTAACCCGAATACGCGGACCAGGTGCGCCCATCGCTTCGCACGCAGAGAGATATGAGTCCACTCCACTTAAATGCTGCACCATCAAGACTGAATCATCATCTGAAACAGCGCGAATAGATCGCACTGCAGAAAACTTTAACTCTGCTGGCCCAAATAACTCAGTCACAGCAGAGAGAAGATGCGGCTGAAGATCTAATAACTTACCCCCACCTTTCTCTTTAGGTAGTGCTTCGCGCCAAGCGCCAGGAGCTGTAACTGGTGCCCATCTTTCGAAGCGACCTTCTAGTCGAAATACTTTTCCTAGTGAGCCATCGCTCATAGCCTTCTTAATTGTCAACGTGTCGCTATCGAATCGTCGGTTAAAAAAGACGGTAATCGGAGTTTTTTCTTCGTTTGCGATATCGAGTATTTCCTTCGTATCTGCATAATTGATTGCAAATGGCTTATCTACAACTGTTGGAATATGTGCGCGAAGAGCTGCGATTGCTTGCGGTTTGTGTCCCACATTTTGTGAAGAAACCACAATGAGATCTAAACCGAGGTCGATTAACTCTTCTGTTGTTGCAACAATCTTTGCGCTTGGAAAATCCTTTTTTGCTGCATCTATACGTTCTGCATTAGTTGTTTGGATAGCTGCGACTTCGAATCCTGCTGCTTCAAGAAGAGGTGCGTGAAAAATACGTCCACCAAAGCCATAACCAATTACACCTGCACGTAGAGTCGTCATGGCTTGAATGCTACCCTTTTGGTTCGGTACTCAACAATTCACATGGAAGTTTATAAATGGCAAAGAAACTCGGTTACGGACTCATCAGCGTTGGTTGGATGGGGCGTCTACATGCCAGATCGCTTTCAAAGCTTTCTGATTTGTATCCGGGTCTTGGCGCAGATATTCGCTTTGTTATCGCAGCAGATACAGTTGAATCAGCTCGAACACTTGCAGTTCAAAGCCTTGGATTTGAGAAGGCAACAACTGACTACATGGAAGTCATCAACAATCCAGATGTAGATATCGTTTCGATTTGCTCACCTAATTTCTTACATCACGAAATCGCAATGGCGGCGGTCGCAGCAGGTAAAGACTTTTGGATTGAAAAGCCAATGGGACGCAATGAAATTGAATCCCGCGAAATTGCTGAAGCATCCGCTTCTGCAAAGCTCATGACGGCGGTTGGCTTTAACTACCGCCATGCACCAGCTCTTATGCACGCGCGCAAGATGATCAAAGATGGCC
>CAIMUD010000157.1 GCA_903844585.1 uncultured Actinomycetes bacterium
CGTAACTACTACTTAGCGTTGCGGCGCTGAATGCGAGTCTTCTTAAGAAGTTTCTTATGCTTCTTCTTCGCCATGCGCTTGCGTCGCTTCTTGATTACGGAACCCATATGTCACGCTTTCTCTTAATCTTGTCTACACCAGTCCGGTGCAAGGTGGTTAGGTTACCTTGAAATGAGGTTAAAAATCGAAACGGTATCTCCGCTTACACCTGCAACAACGAGGCCCAAATCCTTGGAATATCCCATTGCACGTGGCTGTGTGAGTGCCGAAGCGCTATATGCCCCCGCAAGCGCACCTTTACTATCAAAAGCTATAACTAATCCACTTGGACGCTTTGGACTCCACCCTGAAATATTTGTAATCGCAGCCGTAGATGCAAAGAAAGCGTAGTGAGATTGTGCCAGGCCAATGGCGTTGTAGACCGCTCCCGTAGAAGCAAAACGATAGGTCCACGTTGGCTTGAACACATTAGAAAACTTTGTAACCGAACTCTCGATCTTCTTGCCAGTAATAACCTCGCCACCTAAGAAGAAGGAATTCGTTGCACTTGACCAATTACGACTCGCTTTTGCGGCAGAACTTCTAATTACTTTCGAAATTTTTCCGTTCTTAGAGATGCTTACAATAATTCCGTCCCGCAGGCCTTGAACTTTTTTATCGAGAATTGTTTCAGAACTATTACCGACAATTATTTGACTACCATCAATTGTTCGAATGATTCCATCAAGTGAAGTATCTTTTGTTCCGATAATGATTGGAATATTACAAACTCCCGTAGTAGAACAATTAATGAGTACCCCAACGCTTCCTTTTCCTACATTTGTAAGTCCTACAAGACTTAGACCATTTTTATCAACTGCTATCGCATTTATCAGAGCTGGATAATCTAATTTCACTTCAAAGCTTGTGAGTAGTTCTCCCTGAGGAGAAACTTTCCATACTTTTATTGAATCCATATCTTCACGAATTGGTTGAACTGGCTCATTAATGACTTCATCTGGGTTTAATATCGGTGCAACAGTTGAAGTTTCGACAGTCTGCACAGGGATATTTGAAAACGAACCAGCAATCCAAATATTTCCTGCAGTATCGGTTACCCCAGCGGTTGCAATCTCCTCCGCACCAGCATCTAATGAAAGATTCCATTGTTGATTGCCGGTTTTATCAATTGCCCGCACGAATGCTGTGCTCCTTAGTGGATCAGAAGTGGAGCCGAAAATAACTATATTCGTTTGAGATATAACTAAACCTGCAAAATCATTCGCACTTCCTGCATCTGCAATAAATTTCATTGGTGTGGTAATAATTTTCTTTGGAGCAGCAAAAGAAGGAGGCGCAAAAAGTAGGGGAAATGCGAGAAGAATTGCGAACAGTTTTTTCACAGAGCGACTAAGCAAGTTCGATAGAGCGATTTCGTGCCGATTCCATAGCTTGTCCGACAAGATTTGATAAATCATTGGCGGAAAACGATGCAAGTGCAGCCGCAGTTGTGCCATTTGGACTCGTTACATTTTCGCGCAAGGTTGTCGCACTCTTGCCTGATTCTTGAAGTAATTTTGCCGACCCGACAAAAGTTTGAACAGTAAGTTCGGTGGCAACTTCTTTGGATAGACCAAGTGCCATTGCACCTTCAATCATCGCTTCAACAAATGCAAAGAAATAGGCAGGCCCTGACCCACTTGTTGCCGTTACGGCATCTTGTAATTCTTCTTTTACTTCCACAACTTTTCCGGTTGCTGCAAGGAAGCCGGCAACGAAATCTTTATGAACCGATGAGACCCCAGCACCAACAGATATTGCCGCCATTCCAGCACCAACGAGAGTTGGTGTATTTGGCATTACGCGAATTACAGGTGTCGAACCACCTAGTCCTGCTGAA
>CAIMUD010000158.1 GCA_903844585.1 uncultured Actinomycetes bacterium
CATTACTTCTCCTCCACAACCGTTGTGTCGACGTTATCGAGTTGGAATTGGCTTGAATCGATTACATCTCCGCGGGCTTTAAGCGTTGCAGATATAGAAGATGGCGCTGGTGTGCCATCTGGCAGAAGTGCTGGAACATCGACTGCGTTATGTCGTGCAAAAACTCCAGGGCCAGGCAGACCAGCTGCGCCAGCGAGTGATCCGCTGCGGAAGCGATTTACCGCTTGTTCGCGCTGTGTTGGTCGCGCATTAGTACGTTGATGATGCGCCAGAACCATTGCTCCCAGAGCGGCAGTAATCAATAACGCAGATACAACTTCAAATGGCCAAACATATTTTGAGAAGAGGAGTTCGGCCAGACCTTGCACATTTCCTAACGCATTTGCGCCTTCCAGCCCAACTGCTTGTCGTCCCAAAGTGGCATGCCCTAGAAGTGAAACCAAGAGTCCACCGAAACCAACGGCCGCTGTAATTGCTATTGGGCGCAGTCCAGTAATTGTTTCAGTTAGCGAATCTGATGAATCAACGCCAACCAACATAAGAATAAAGAGAAAGAGCATCATGACCGCACCGGTGTAGACGATTACTTGCACGATGCCTAGGAAGAGCGCATCTTGAGCAATGTAGAAGATCGCTAAAGTAATCATGACCCAAGCGAGCAAGAGCGCGGAGTGAACTGCTTTCTTAACTAAAAGCATTCCAAGCGCTGCTAATACTGCAAGCGGTGCTAAAAACCAGAAGAGCGCAGTCTCTGGACCTTGAATAGTCAGTAACGGTTGCATCACTTAATCTCCTGCGAAGGATGGGCTTCTGTGACATCGCCATTGTAATAATTAGTATCTGTCATGCCTGGATACATTGGATGCGGTGGTGGCAACATGCCAGCACGAAGTGGACCGAGTAGATCATCTTTTTCAAAAATTAACTTGCTGCGGGTTGAATCTGCAAGTTCGTACTCATTTGTCATTGTCAGCGCACGAGTAGGGCAAGCTTCTATGCAAAGGCCGCAGAAGACACAACGTAGGTAGTTAATTTGATAGACCTTGCCATAGCGCTCTCCTGGAGACATTTGATGGTCTGGAGTGTTATCTGCACCTTCAACATAAATCGCATCTGCTGGGCAAGCCCAAGCACAGAGTTCGCAACCAATGCATTTTTCCAAACCATCTGGATGGCGATTTAATTGGTGACGCCCATGGAAACGTTCGGCTGTTGGTTCTTTAACTTCCGGGTACTGAACAGTGTTCACCTTTTTAAACATAGTAATAAAAGTGACCCAGAAGCCCTGTAATTGAGCCCAGATGCTCTTGGCGCCAGGTTGATCAACCTTTTCATATGCAACTGAAGTGATATCTACATCTTTAGAAATTTGTTTAGAGATTTGCGGTTGCACTGAATTTGATTCGTTCTGATCAGCCACGATCGCCTCCTTGGTTAGAAACATTGATGGTGGTTATTTCAGATGGAAGTGAAGGGACCGCGAAGTTTGGTTCTGATGGCGTTGGATGCACCACAGAGTCACGCTTCTTCTTTGAATTCTCAAATGCGGTGGATATTCCAAGAACAATCAGTACGACTACGCCGGCGAAAGCGAAGGTGACCGGTCGTGATTGGCTGGTAGTTGAAATTACTCGCAGAGTTGCAACAACCAAGATCCAGAGAAGTGATACTGGGATTAAAACTTTCCAACCAAATTGCATGAACTGGTCGTAACGCAGGCGCGGTAACGTGCCGCGTAACCAAACAAAGACAAAGAAGAAGAAGAGAACCTTTATAAAGAACCAAATAAGAGTGAACCAGCCACCGAGCCATTGCTCAGTAAAGCCAAGTCCTGGGAAGGCGTGATATCCACCAAGGAACAAGGTTGTGGCAAGCGCTGAAACTGCAATGATATTTACATATTCGGCCAAGAAGAAGAGCGCGAATTTAAGTGATGAATATTCAGTATGGAATCCACCAACGAGTTCGCCTTCAGCTTCAGCTAAATCAAAAGGTGCGCGGTTGGTTTCACCGACCATTGAAATGGCGTAAATAACAAATGATGGGAAGAGAACTAGTCCGTACCACCAGGTGTCCTGTTGGGCTTGAACGATACTTGAAGTCGACATCGAACCGGAGTAGATAAATA
>CAIMUD010000159.1 GCA_903844585.1 uncultured Actinomycetes bacterium
TAGTCAGATGCTCTATCCGTTGAGCTACGAGCGCGTGCGGTGAATAGTACCTGCTTTTTATAGACCGCCCAAACTTAGCAACTCATTTCGGTCCGCGGCTTTTTTACGTGGTTTTCCAAGCGGTTCACCGCGTGAAATTTCAGTTGCATTGATGTTTTCCCAATGCGATTGTGTGATGACTTTATGTGAACCGAGTAAATCATTAATATCGCCCGTATTCTTCGGCGAATTTAATTGCTCCACTAATAATTTCATAACATCGGCAGCATCACTCTTATTTGTTCCAATTACACCTGATGGTCCGCGCTTTGCCCATCCAACAACATAAAGGTTATCTTTAACATGGCCATCGGCATTTTTCACTTTACCTTTATCGTAATCAAGGCCAGCAATTGGGGCAGATTCGTAACCAATCGCAGTAATTACAAGTCCACACGCAATAGTAAATTTGTCATCGCATCCGGTTTTTTGGAAAACTACTTCTTCAACTTTGCCATTGCCTTTAATTTCCACGGGAGTTGCAAGGAATTGAAAACGCATCGTGCGTTCGTGGCTAGTTGGTTCCTTCTCGGAGATTAAAAGCATCGCATCAAGATTGCTCTTTGTATCTTTCTCAATTTCATTTCCAGCACGTACGATCGCTGCCTTTATATCGCTCGCTTGCATCAGCACGTTGGTGTGCTCGAGTTTAGGAAGCTCGCGCAGCTCGGGAGAAGTAAACGCGGCATGCTCTGGGCCACGACGTCCACTAATTACTACCTCACGGATTGAACTTTGCTTGAGGGCATCAATTGCATGGTCGGCGGTATCTGTCGGATCAAGTTCAGATGGCTCCAGCGCCAGCATGCGAGCAACATCCATCGCAACATTTCCAGCACCAATTACTACCGCGGTCTGGCAATCCAAGGCAACTTCAAACTCTTTAAAATCTGGGTGTGCGTTATACCAAGGTACAAAGTCGGCAGCCGAAATAGAACCTGGAAGTTCTTCCCCTGGAATACCTAACTTCTTTCCGATGTGTGAACCGGTTGCGATGACAACAGCATCATATTTTTCTTGAAGTTGAGCAAGAGTTATATCTGTACCGAGTTCAACGTTGCCAAATAATCTAAAGTTTCCGGCAGTTGCAATCTTTTCAAATACTTTTGAAACTGACTTAATTTTTGGATGATCAGGAGCAACGCCACTTCGAACTAACCCCCATGGAGTTGGTAGGCGCTCAATCGCATCGATTGAAAACTGGAGTTCTTCGCTCTGCAAATTCTGCAACGCCTGAGCAGCAAAATAGCCAGCGGGGCCTGCGCCCACGATGGCTACTTTGTAGTGCTTCACAGATACGAGTCTAGCGTGGCTAGATTGTTGGCGAATTACAGTTTGTTGGGTTCGATTGTCATCTTGCGGCCGACACCGTTCTTAAACATGTCGACTGCCTTTGCATAATCATCCAAACCAAAACGGTGGCTAATCATTACATCCGCGTTGAGTACACCTGCTGCAAGTAAGTCACCTGCTCGATCGAAGCTATGAAGCACAGCCATAGATCCTGCAATTGTGATTTCCTTGTTGTAAATCCAGAAGGGATCAATCTCAACACGAGTCCCGGTATTTGCAACACCGAACTGTAAGAAAGTTCCGCCAGGCATTGTGCGTCCTATTGCATCTTGGATTGCTTGTTTATTTCCAGTGCAATCGATAACAACATCCCAGCCGTATTCAGTTTCAAAATCATTTGCCGAAGTTGCAACACGGGTAATACCCAGAGTTTTTGCGGTCTCAAGGCGTTCTTTATTTACATCGACCATAGAAACTGTTGCTGCGCCATTTCGACGAGCGAGTTCCATCATCATCAATCCCATTGTCCCTGAGCCATAAATTAAATAGTTAGAGCCAGGAATACGTGGAAGAACGTCATACCCACGAACCGCACATGAGAGAGGTTCGATGAGGCTTGCATTCTTTACATCAATTTCTTCTGGAAGAAGGTAAAGATTCTTAACCGGTGCAGATGTGAATTGCGCTGCTCCGCCTGGCTTTGTTACTCCAATGGCATCCCAGTTTAGGCATAGGTTTCCGCGAGCTCTCTTGCAATAGAAACATTCACCACAGTGCAGTGATGGATCCACAGCGACTAGCTGGCCAACTTTGTATTCAGTAACTTTCTTACCGATTTCAATAATTTTTCCACTGAATTCATGGCCTGGGATGATTGGAAGACTCGGTGCAAATTCTCCTTCGAGAATGTGAAGGTCTGTTCCGCAGATACCTGCAGCTGCTACTTCGACAATTACTTCACGTTCTCCGCATGTTGGGTCTGGAACAGTCTCAACTGAGATTTGGTTAATTCCTGTGATGATTGCTGCTTTCATTTACTTAACCGCTCCTAATGAGAGTCCACGCACAAGCTTGTCTTGTGCTACCCAGCCTGCAATTACTACAGGTAGAGAAACCGCGATAGATACAGCTGCAAGGTGTGCAAAGAACAGACCTTCAGCAGTTACAAATCCAACGAGATAAACAGGTGCTGTCGCTGCATCGAATCCTGTTACGTTGATTGCTAGTAAGAATTCATTCCATGTAAAGATGAAACAGATAAGCGCCGTTGCGGAAATACCTGGCATTGAAATAGGGGCAAGAACTCTATAAAGAATCTTTGAAGTTGAAGCGCCATCTAGCTCGGCAGCTTCAACAAGTTCCTTTGGAATTTCCTTGAGGAACGAACGAAGCATCCAAACCGAAAGCGGTAGGTTCATCGAAACGTAAAGAATTGAAAGAGCAAAAATGTTATCAAGCGCATGCAACTTCTGAAGAATTAAATAGAGCGGCAGCAGCGCTGCAATTGGTGGAAGGAACTTTGTTGAAAGAAAAAATGAAAGTACATCTTTGCTCTTATAAATTGGCTTTATGGAGAGAGCGTAAGCAGCCGGATAAGCAAGCATGAGCACAATCACTGTCGAGATAACTGAAGCAATAACCGAGTTGAGCAAGAAGCTCTTAGCTCCGGCTTTAAATACTTCGCTGTAATTTTCAAGTGAGAAAGGTGCTGTCCACTTTGGTGGAGAAGTTCCAGCATCTACTTCATGTCGAAAAGAAATAAGCGTGATCCAGAAAATCGGGAAGAAGAAAAGCGCCCCTAAAAACCAGGTAAGAGATGTGAGCCCTGTTCTGCCCGCCCATGTGCCGCGCAAAGCAGGCTTCTTTGACTTCACTTTGCTCATTTTTCAGACTCCAATAAATCTCTCGTTAATCGAAGTGCAAATGTTGAGAGCAGAATTGTTAAGGCAATAACAATTACGCCGGCTGCTGCAGCTTCTCCATATTCATATTTTCTAAACATAGTTAAGTAAATTTGATAAGGAATAATTGTTGAATCTGTTCCGGGTCCGCCTTGAGTGATAGTAAAAACGAAATCCATACTTTGGACGATGTAGATAGTTCCGAGAATGATTGCCAATTGAATGTACTGGCGAAGATGCGGGAAAGTCATACGCGTAAAAATCTGACGCGGCCCAGCTCCATCAACAGCAGCTGCTTCAAGAATATCTGGAGCTTGACTCTGCAAACCAGCAAGAATAATAAGCATCATGAAGGGCGTCCATTGCCAAATCATTGGCACAGCAATTGCAATAAGTGGGTGTTGTGAAACAAAGTCCCAAGCAATAACGCTATCTCCACCAAACTTCTGATAAACCTGAGTGGCAAAACCATCGAGAATTCCATATACCGGGTTAAACATGATGTGCTTCCACATAAGTGCTGATGCAACTGGTGTAATTAAAAATGGGGTAATCAAAAGTGTGCGAACAATTGCACGTCCTCGAAATTTACGATCAAGTAGAAGAGCGAGCGCCAACCCAAGCAAGGTTGAGAAAAGTACTACCGAAAAAGTCAGCGTGATTGAATTCTTAAGTGCTGCGCGCATCGCATCGTCCATTACGACGGTTCTAAAATTTTCAAACCATGCGAACTTAGTCTCATCTGGATGCATGATGTTCCAGTGGAATGTTGAAATACCAAGAGTGACTACGAATGGAATCTGAGTCAAAATAATTGTAAGGATCAGTGCAGGGTAAAGCGGCAAACGGCGCTTTCTATTCTCTGCCTTTGTATGCGTTAGAACTGACACAACGCTCTCCCTAAGTAAATGCACTGAGGTACCGCTAATAGCACTGAGGTACCGCTAATAAATCTTAAACGTAGCTAAATCTTAGTAACCCGAAGTGGGTGTAGGAAAACTCCTACACCCACCCGAGCGTCTTTTATTTCGTACTACTTACTTTGCGTACTTCTTTGCAACAACTTCAGCAAGCTTCTGACCCTTATCGAGTGCAGCCTTTACTGTCTGCTTTCCAGTCATTGCCTTAGCAACTTCCTGAGAAACAGCTGTTCCAAGATCGGCGAACTCAGGTACAGCTACGAACTGGATACCTGAAGTTGGACGAGGCTGTACGCCTGGGTTCAATGGATCAGCTGCTTGAAGCGATCCAAGAACTACCTTGTAGTAAGCACCAGCTGCTGCTGTGTACTTAGCGTTTGCATAAGTTGAAGCGCGCTTTCCGTCTGGAACTGCTGTCCAGCCGAGCTTCTCGCCAACAAGGTTTTCATATTCTGAGCTTGTTGCCCATGACATGAACTTCCATGCGTCAGCTTCTTGCTTTGATGCGCCTTCAATTGCGAAAGCCCATGCCCAAAGCCATCCTGATGCCTTTGTCTTTACAACTGGTGCATATGCATAACCGAACTTTCCAACGTACTTGGAGAATCCAGTCTTTTCAATTGAACCTGTTGCAGAAGTTGCGTCGTACCACATAGCAGCTTTTCCTTGTGCCATTGCGTTATCGCACTCTGTGAAGCCTGCCTGTGTAGGAGCTGGCTCACCGTACTTCTTAAGAAGGTCTACATAGAATGAAACTGCATCTACGAAAGGCTTTGAATTAACTTGAGCCTTCCAGTCCTTTGTGAACCATGTTCCACCGTATGTGTTAACGACAGTTGTTAGAGGTGCGAACTGCTCGCCCCATCCTGGAAGACCACGAAGACAGATGCCTGCGATGCCCTTCTTCTTGTCGTTCATCTTTGCAGCAGCTGCTGCAACCTGTGCCCATGTTGGCTTCAATGGAATTGTTACGCCAGCAGCCTTAGCAAGGTCTGCACGGTACATAAGCATTGATGACTCACCATAGAAAGGAGCTCCGTAAAGCTTCTTATCAGAACCTGAAAGGCCCTTGATCATTGATGAGAATACATCTGCCTTGTTCCAAGCTGAATCAGCAGCAACGAGAGAATCAAGTGCCTTGATCTTTCCTGTGCCACCCCAGTTAGCAACGTCATACATTCCGATAGTCACGATGTCGTACTGACCTGCGCCAGATGCAACGTCCTGAGTTACCTTGTCACGTAGTTCGTTCTCTGGAAGAACTGTGAAGTTAACTTTGATGCCTGTCTTTGATGTGAAGTTATCTGCAGTAAGTGTCTGGAGATCCTTCATCTGTGGGTTTCCAACCATCAATACGTTGATAGTTGAAGCTGCCTTCGCTGGCACTGTTACAGCAACAGATGCCAATCCTGCGATTACGACAGCTGAAACCGCAATTACGCGATTACGTGCCTTCATTTTTCCTCCTCTAAGGAATGTGATTCTAGGTAACTCACACTGATATGTGACTTTCCCTTTGCAAGAGTTTTGGGCTCTAGCAAACCTATTTGTACGTGCTTATGCACGTGTGATCCGAAGTCCAGCGGCGCTGAACTTGTTATAAGTGGCTTCATCCATTTCCGAATCTGTAATCACATCTGAGTAAACAGATAAATCACTGAACTTAACGAATGAATCAAAACCAAAGCGATTACTCGTCGCTAATAAAATGGATTTGTGAGCAGCTTTGATTGCAGCAGCTTTTGTCGCACAGCAAGTTGCATTTGGAGCAGTGCATCCATGATCAACTGAAACTCCATTTGCACCCATGATTGCAAGGTCAAGTACCAGCTCTGAAAGCTGACGCGTTGTCCAGTGATCAGAAGTTGCATCGGTGGTGGATCGAACTTTGCCGCCCAAGAAAATTACTTCAATGTTTTGCTTTTGTAGAAGAACTGCAGCAGTGTGAATTGCATTTGTTATCACTGTGACTTTACGTTGTGGGTTCCATACTTCTGCAAGTAATTGCATGGTGTAACCCTCATCAAGAAAAATTGTTTCTGCTTCGCCGATAAAATCAAGAGCCTTCAAAGTAATTCTGCGCTTTTCTTCGATAAATTGAACGCTACGTGTCGCAAGATTTGATTCATACATCGATCCCTCAATTGGGATTGCTCCACCATGTACGCGGCGAAGAACATTCTTATTTTCTAAATCATTTAAGTCGCGACGAATTGTTTCCACCGTTACGCCAAGAGTTTCCGCGCATTCATTTACATCTAGGCGGCCATTAGTGCGAGCATGTGATGTAAGCCATACACGGCGCTCTTCTTGAAACATTTGCGAGACTCTTTCCTAAAGGAATCAATTTCAATCGCGGGAGAATTTCTCGCGCGCCTTGAGCCTATGTTTCTGTTTAGGTTTGAACAAGCCTGTTTTTATAAAGGTTTGATAACGCTTATTGCCCGAACTTGCCCGTTTGAGCGTGGGCTCAGAAGGTAATAACCACTTTATGGGCGGTTTTGTCGCTCCGAAGGGTTTCAAGCGCTTTTCCATACTCTTCCAGGCTAAATCGATGGGAGATAAGCCCATCAGTCTTGATCCGGCCTGAGCGCAGGGCAGCTACCGTGGCAGGGAATGTATCGATTTCGGCGAAGGAGCCTTTTATCGTGATCTCGCGGTGGAATACATCGAAAGTGTTGATTGGAAATGTATCTGTTGTTTCACCGACGCCATAAACCATCATGGTGCCACCACTTCTAGTAAGCGGAACACAAATTTCTGCAATTGCCATATTTCCTGTTGCTTCAATTACATAGTCATAGCCTTCAGGACGCATTGCCTTTAAATCTTCGAAGCTCTTCTTCACATTACTGCGATCCATTACATAGATTGCATCTGCGCCTAACTGCTTTGCTACATCTAACTTAAATTTTGTTGAGGCAGCAACGGTTACATGTGCTGCTCCACTCTTGGCGATGAGTTGAGCCAAAATTTGCCCCGTTGGTCCTGCGCCAAAAATAAGTGCGGTGGATCCTGGTTTCATCGAAAGAGTTTCGATTCCGTGCATTGCGCAAGCAGCAGGTTCAGCAAATACAGCCTGATCTGGAGTTAAGTCGCCAACTTTGAAAACTAAATCCTGAGTTGCAATCATGTACTCGGCAAAAGATCCCGGCCAATTAGTTCCAAGGCCTTTTCGATTATGGCAAAGAATTGGGCTTCCCTCGTGGCAAAATTCACAATCTCCACAACTAACAACTGGGTTAACCGTTACACGGTCACCTTTTTTAAACCGGGTAACACCAGTGCCAAGAGCTGAAACAATTCCCACCATTTCATGTCCAGGAATGAGCGGAAACTCCGCAAGGAAGTTTCCTTCGTGGATGTGCAGATCAGTGCCGCAAATGCCTGCAAGCTCAATCTTGATGAGTACTTCGCCCTCTTTTGGTTCAGGGGTCGCAATCTCGCGGACAGCAAAGTTTTTGGCCGAATCGTAGACAACAGCTTTCATGGCCCGAAGTATTGCACCGCAGGCTCAGATTTACTACTAAACTTTTAATATGACCTACGAACTCCAAGATTTAAAGGGCAAGGTAGTTGTTATTACCGGCGCCACTTCAGGTATCGGACTTGAAACTGCACGAGCCATGGTTTCACAGGGTGCAAAAGTGGTCCTTAACGCTCGCAAAGAAGGCGCCCTTAAAGAGCTAGTGGCAGAGTTGAAAGAATCTAACGCCACTTATGTTGCTGGCGATTGTGCAGACCCAGCTGTTTGTCGAAAGGTGGCTGCAAAAGCAATCGAAGTATTTTCAACCATAGATATTGTCGTACCGAACGCTGGTATCGGACTTTACGGATCAATCCTTGATTGGTCAGATGAAGAAGTAAATAACATGATGCGTACCAATTTTGAGGGCACGGTTCACTTAGTGCGCGCATGCACAAAAACTTTGGTTGATAAGGGCGTAGGTGAGATCATCATCGTTGCCTCGGTTGCAGGTTTTTATGGTGCAGGCAAAGAGGCTATATACGCCGGAACAAAACATGCACAAGTTGGCTTTGCTGATGGGCTTGATCACGAACTTCGAGAAAAAGGAATCCGCGTCTCTGTAGTCGCACCAGCTGGAGTATCTACAAACTTTGCCTTCGGTACAGGACGCGAGGCGAATTCGCCCAAACTAGATAGTTACCTGAGGCCAGAAGAAGTCGCAGAACAGATTGTGTACATCGCGCGTCAGCCACGTTCGATGAGAACGAAAGTTACAACGTTGTGGTCAATGAATCAGCAAAGTTTTTAATTCAGATCTAACTAAAGCGAATTAAAACCTTCACCTGTTCGCCAGCAATTGCGCTATCAAAAGCTTTCTGGGCTTCTTCTACTGGATAAATTGCTGTAACAAATTGGCTCGCGTCAAAATTTTTGCCGCCAATAATCTTGATTGAATCCTGATAGTCAGAGGGCAGGTATGTCGCTGAACCTTGAATACGAATCTGGTGATCTTGGATTATTGGTAGAGGAATGGTCACATCCTTTTCGGGTACGCCCACGACTACGACAATTCCGCCTTTATCTGCCATCTTGATTGCTTGAAGAATTGTTGGTTGAAATGCAACGCAATCAAAGACTACATCAACACTTCCTCCACACTCTTTGCGAACTTCTTCAACCGCCGTTGCACTTCCTGCATTCACAACCGCATCAGCACCAAGCTTGAGTGCACGTGCTCGCTTTGTATCTAAAAGATCTGTCATGACAATCTTCTTTGCATTGAAATGCTTTGCCGCGATCAGCGTAAGTAAACCGATTGTTCCGCAACCCAAGATTGCAACAGTTTTTCCAGTTAAATCCTTCGATCCTATAAATGAAAGCTTTGTCGCATGCACTGGAGTCGAAAGCGGTTCAATCAATGATGCTTGCTCGTCTGTAAAAGATTCTGGAACTTTGTGAAGGCGATTGGTTGGAAGCGTCCAGAAATCAGCCATTCCACCTTGCTCATATCCGCAACCAAAGAAACGTAAGTTTTCGCAGAGGTTTTCATTTCCATTGTTGCAATTCTTGCAATCCCAGCAAGGAAGATCTGGCTCTGCTGTAACACGATCGCCAACTACAAATCCTTTTACATCCGGTGCAACTTCGCGAATGATTCCTACAGCTTCGTGCCCGGGCTTATATGGAAGAGGAACAAATGGGTGAAGCCCCTGTGCCGCGTGAACATCTGATCCGCAAACTCCAGTGACAAGGGTCTGTACCAAAACTTCGCCTGGTTTAACAGTTGGGGTCGGAACTTCTTTAAACGTAACGACCTTTGGAGTTTCGATGATGATTTGTTTCATAGGGGAAGAGTAATGCACATCAATTAATTTTAAATCTGGCGGAGACGAGGAGATTTGAACTCCTGAAGGGTTTAACCCCTTACCTTGTTAGCCGTGAAGACTGCTAGGTTGCCCAACTTGTCATTATTTGAGTGTGTTTCTGTCCGATTTAGTATTCGTTAGCGACAAAGAGCTCTTGGGCGGGAAATTTAGTGAGGATGTGATTTCCATTTTCTGTAACCACAATCTCTTCTTCGATTCGAGCCGCAGAAAATCCATCACTGGCTGGGCAATATGTTTCAAGAGCAAAAACCATTCCTGGGCGAATCTCGACAGGATTTTCTAAACTATTGAGTCGAGAAATAATTGGCCTTTCATGCAGACCAAGTCCCAATCCATGACCGAATTGAAGCCCAAATGCTGCGAGCTCATTTGCAAAGCCGAAGTCTTCTGCTTTAGGCCACACTCGAGCGATGACATCGGTACCGACACCTACCTTGACCGCGCTAATAGCAGAGTCCATCCATTCACGTGCCTTCGTATATGCATCACGTTGGCTTGCCGTGGAGCTACCAACTGCAAATGTTCGGTAATAACAAGTTCGATAACCATTAAATGAGTGGATGATGTCAAAGAAGGCTTGATCGCCTGGACGGATTATCCGATCCGTAAAATTATGAGGATGAGGATTGCAACGTTCACCAGAGATTGCATTAATCGCTTCTACTTGGTCAGAGCCCATTTCGTAAAGTCTTTTATTGGCTAATGCAACAATTTCATTTTCGCGAATTCCTGGCTTGAGAACATCAACAATATTCTGGTAGACACCATCGACCATTGCAGCTGCTTGATTTAGTAACATAATTTCATCGACTGACTTTATGACTCGAGCATCTAACATGTCTTGTTGACAATCTAAAACAGTTAAACCTTGGCGTTGCATTTCAAACAAGAATGCCGGCTCTACAATATCTATTCCTACGGGTTCGTTAGCCACCCCTGCTTCTACTAATAAAGACTTAATCTCCTTTACCGCTGCTTCCATAAGCCCTGCTGAAGGTGCCACGGCACCTCGCATTCCAAGCATTCCTGGACGGTTATTTTCCTCTTTCAGCCATTGGGAATAGAGCTTGTGATGTCTCACGGCTGAGCCAAAATCCCACAGCATTGGTTCTCCGCCACGAGTTAATAATGCGTAGCGAGTCATTTTATCGCCCAGTGCTCCACCAACCCATGTTTGAGTTGTATATCGAATATTATAAAAATCAAAAAGCAGGAATGATCCGCATTTACTTTTTGCTAAGGCTTCTTTTGCTCGGGTAATGCGATATTCGCGTAGTCGATCAAAATCTACTCGCGATTCGTAATCTACGCCCATGTGTCCTGGTGCTTGCAATGGTTTTGGCGTGCTCATAAATTCTCCTTTTGTAGAAATTTACTGTCAAAACCATTAACCGGGCAGGTATCTATAATTCAAGTTTTCGCTATAGTGCAACCGGTGTCAAGAGTTATGGGAAAAAAGCCCCCAATTTCCAGCATAAATCGATGTGACTGTCGTAACATGTTGAATTCAAAGAAACGAGGAGCACAATGAATTTGAAATCCGCCCACCATACGGGTTTTGTAGTTAGAAGCTTAGAAAAGTCTATTGACTTTTATACTCGAGTCCTTGGTCTTACATTGGCGATTGAACCCTCACCTTGGGCGGACGGACCTGGCTTGGATGCGGGTCTGGGCTTAAGTGGTGCTCGGATTAGATCGGCATCTATCGCAGTTGGTACTTCAACACTGATTGAGTTAGTTGAATTCGGTCATGCAACTCCTGAAGTTAGCGCTCCAAAACGTGACGGATTAAGAACTGCTCACATGTGTTTTGAAGTTGACGATGCCGTTGCAACGCGAGCAGAGCTCCTTGAAAAAGGCGTGCGATTTACATCTGAAGTTAATGTAATTGCAGAGGGGCCTCAGGCAGGCTGGAAATGGGTCTACTTCCTTGACCCAGATGACATAACCCTAGAACTCATTGAAGTTAGTAAGTAAAGGCGAATTAATTACTGCATTAACCCGCGGTATACCCACCATCAATAATTAATGATGATCCAGTCGTAAAGCTAGATTCATCAGATGCTAAGTACAGTGCCCCGTATGCAATTTCATTTGGAGTTCCTAGCCGCTTCATCGGAGTTGCCTCAATTACAGCTTGTGTAATTCCAGCATCTTGTGCAGCTATCATGGGAGTTTCAATAATTCCAGGATGAATTGAATTAACACGAATTCCGTCGCTCACATAACTCAATGCAGCATTCTTGCTCATTAAATGAACTGCGCCTTTGCTTGCAGTGTATGCAGCAACACCTGGAGCGCTTACTAATCCCCAAATTGATGAGACGTTTATAATTGAACCACGCCCGGCTTTCTTCATATGTGAAATAACTGCGCGCATGCCATAAAAAGTACTGTTTACATTTAGATCGATAATTCGTTTCCAGTCATCAATTTCAATTTCTCCAACGGGAAGGTAGGAGCCAACTCCGCCAGCGTTATTCATTAAAACATCGATCTTCCCGTGTTTTGCAATCACCTTATCTACCAGCGATTTCCAATCACTCTCTTTCGTTGCATCAAGGTGGATGCTTTCAATACCAGGATGATCAAACTCAGCCTTATCGATATCTCCAACAATTACATTTGCACCTTCTGCCGCAAAGAGCTCACTGCATGCTCTCCCAATTCCGCGGCCACCGCCTGTAACGATTGCAACTTTACCTTTTAGTCTCATTTCATTTTCCTCTCGAGGGTTTTTGTTGGCACGTATCTACTGCTTTGGCTTCGCTCGTACGTATTGAATGGGCCACTGCGCATTGATCCCGAAATGCTGAGCTGCGCTCAATGCCCACCGCGGATTTCGCAGCATTTCACGGCCTAAGAGCACTGCATCGGAACTGTTACTGCTAACAATCTCCTCAGCTTGGTCTGGATCTGTAATTAGCCCAACCGCTGTAGTCAGAATATCTGCTTGACTTTTGATTTCTTTTGAAAGAAATACTTGGTATCCGGGATCATCAGGAATTTTGGCATAGTCAATATTTCCACCAGATGATACGTCGATTAAATCTGCCCCCTCTTTTTTCAGGACTTTAGCAAGATACACCGAATCGTCTAAATCCCATCCCTCATCTCCAACCCATTCAGTTGCCGAAATTCGCACAAACAATGGCATTGAATCTGGAATAGATTTACGAACCTCTCGTACAATTTCTACGGTAAATCGTGAACGATTTTCTAGAGAACCGCCATATTCATCACTCCTCTTATTTGATAGTGGTGAGAGAAATTCAGTACCTAAATACCCGTGAGCGGAGTGAACTTCAATAACATCAAAACCTGCGGCCACTGCGCGTTTTGCAGATAAGCCAAACTGGGTAACAAGATTTGCTATTTCGATGGTGGTTAATTCATGCGGGACTGGATACGTTGGAAATGCAATGGCACTCGGTGCAACAATTTCCCAACCACCTTCACTGGCATCGGCATTTTGATGATCATCAGATGGCAACATCGTCGATCCCTTGCGCCCAGCGTGTGCCAATTGAATTCCAATAAGTGAATCTTGTGTATGTACAAAATCAACAATTGTTTTAAAGGCTTTTGTCTGTTCATCGTTCCAGAGGCCTGTACAGCCAATTGAAATTCGTCCTTCGGGGACAACACCGGTTGCCTCGACCATAACTAATCCTGCGCCACCAATTGCAAATGAGCCAAGGTGGGCTAAATGCCATGAGTTTGGAAGTCCGTCAGTGCTTGAATATTGGCACATAGGGCTCACCCAAATTCGATTCTTAAAAACCAAGCCCCGAATCTTGAGTGGTTCAAAAAGCTTGACTGTCATGTGTGCCCTGTCTCTACTCTGGTTAAAGGGAGAAAACCATTGACTTTAATTCTAATTGGTGTGTAAAGTATAAATCAACACTCAAGTTAGAAGTTAATCAACAGTAAACAGCTATCGGTAAGGGGAGTAACAATGGAGTTGAATTTAAGCGGTAAAAAAGCATTGGTTACTGGTGGTGCCTCTGGGATAGGTAAATCTGTCGTATTGGCTCTACTTACAGAGGGAGTAAACGTAGTTGTCGCAGACTTTAGCAAGGATGGCCTTGAAACACTTACTGCAGACGCAAAAGGCTTAAAGGGCACACTTACAACCCTTCAC
The DNA here is from genome assembly GCA_903844585.1 of uncultured Actinomycetes bacterium. Next base: position 13,653 of record CAIMUD010000159.1, read on the forward strand.
AAGAACCTAACTAAAGGCGAGGACTGTGAGTCAAGTGTTAAGGAGGCAGCAGCTGCCCTCGGTGGAATTGATTTGCTCTTTAATAATGCCGGTTCTGGAGCTGTAAGAACTTTTGATCAATTAACAGATTCTGACTGGGATTCAACTATGTCCCTCAATTTTATGAGCTACGTTCGAATTACAAGAGCGGCTCTTCCATACTTGCGTGAATCTAAGAATAAACCTGCAATCGTTAATAACGCTTCTGATTTAGCTCGCCAGCCCGAAGCTGTACCAATTGACTATGCTGTCTCAAAAGCAGCAGTTCTATCATTAACAAAAGGACTCGCGCGTCAAGAAGGTCCACATCTGCGAATCAATGCAGTCGCACCTGGACCAGTATGGACGCCGTTCTGGACTAAGCCTGGTGGCTTTGCTGAAACTATGGGCCAGTTTCATAAAATGGAACCAATGGCAGCAGTTACGCATGAAATGAAATTACGCCAACTACCTTTGCAGCGTTTAGGAGAGCCTGAAGAAGTTTCAGATGTTGTGCTCTTTTTGCTTAGCGAGCGCGCATCATTTGTCACTGGCTCGGTCTGGGGAGTCGACGGCGGAAGCATCCGCTCGATTATTTAATCAGTTACTTACCGCTTGGACTTAGTAAAACTTTTGCATGATTTGAGCTGTCTTTTGCTGCCAATAACCCCTGATTGCACTCTACGAAGCTAAAAATATCAGAAACGATTGGCGTCAAATCCATTTTTGTTCGTGAAACAACTTTAAGGGCTGGTTCCCAAATTTCAGCGGGTGCACCGACGGAAGATAAAACTGTTAGATTCTTATTCTGTATTTGAAAGAGTGAAACTTCTTGCGCAAGGTTATGGGTTATGCCCATAAACAAGATACGAGCATTATTGGCGCTCAAATCAAAAGTTAAGCCTTGTCCATTAGCATTTCCTGATGCCTCAACAATGAGGTCGCTTCCATGACCGAAAGTAATACTGTTTAGTGTTTCAATGGTGTCTTCGCGTACATCATGCACAATAACTGCATCGGCTCCAAGCTTTTTGGCAAGTTGTAAGCGCAGCTCACTGCGATCTATCGCTATGACATTGGCTCCTAGATCCTTCACTAAGGCAATCAGAGAAAGGCCAATGGCTCCGCATCCGATTACAGTGACGTTGTGACCTGCATCGACTCCACCAGCTTTTCGAAGTCCTTGCAGAGCACATGCCAAAGGTTCAATAAGTGCGGCTTGTTTTAAAGTTACGCCGTTTGGGACTTTAAAACACATATTAGCGGGCACCGAAAAATGATCGGCCATGGCACCGTCGGTAGATACACCAAACCAGCGTTGTCCTCCTAGGTGACCGTGACCGATAATCTCATCGCCTACTTTAAAAGTGGTTACTTTTTTGCCAACCTGCTTAACAGTTCCAGACCATTCATGTCCAAGTGTGTGCGGATATTCAACTTGAAAACTTGGGTCAGTTTTTGCAAAAACTTGATCTAAATCTGATCCACAAATTCCAACATAGGCAGGCTCCACAATTAAAGAATCGTCAAAAAGCTCTGGCATCGAAATAGCTTCACAGGCAACAGATATGCGCCCATCTTCATTACGAACTACAACCCCTTGATTCATGACCGTGGAATTCATCTACCCTGCATTTGCAAGACGAAAACACTCGGCAGTTGTATCAAAGGCACGGCGGGCAGCCTCATGCAGCTCCAAACTACGGTGTTCTACCGAGAGTATTTCAACACCCCAAGGACCAGTCCAACCAATCTTCTTGAGGGTTTGAATTAATCCAACCACTGGTAAATCACCTTCACCACAAAGTCGGCGGCGGTGGATCGTATCTGAATACCCATCTTCAATTTGAACTGCATCAGCATCATCTAACTCCACGCCCATGATGCGATTAAGTGGCACCCTCGCTAATTCATCAAGGCTAGTTCCACCACGTGCTATGTGCCACATGTCTACCATTAAACCAACATTTGGATGATCAACCGTGTTAACCAAATCTAATCCTGTTGCTAAATCTTTTATATTTGCAAAAGGCATAAATTCAATTGCTAATTTAGTACCATAACTGTTTACCTCTTGGGCAAGTTTTAATAACTCTTTTGCCCAATGATCTTTTTCCCAAGCCCCGCCACTTATATCTGTAGCAATTTTAATGTGGTGGGCGCCAAGTGCCTCAGCTGCTGTAAAGAGTTTATGTTTTAGGATATCTGATGCCTTTTTCTCATCACCTGTCGTAAACCAATTAGTTAAGAACTCAAGCTCAACAGCCTCCATTCCATTATCATCTAAAATCTTCTTCAGATCCGAGAGCGAACTATTTAAAAGGAACTTATCAATATCGCAATCCAGAACTCCAAAGCCTCTAAATCCGGCTTCTGCAGCGGCTTGAATCCGATCTCGCAAAGAAAGCGGGCTTAGGTCTTTTCCTGGCAGTGGTAGCGCGTCACCTGCAGTTGTCCAGCATGTAGAGAGTAGAACTTCCTTTGTTGCCATTTTTCCTCCTGTAGTAGTTTATAAAGTCTTCATGTCTAATAAGATTTTAGGTTTTCCTCTACCGGTTGCCGAAACCAACTCAAAAGCTTCAGAAATCTGTGAAATGGGCATAACTGCATGAACCATCTCTTTTGGTTTGATTACTCCCTTTGAAATAAGTTCTAACGTTCTTGGCATCAGGTGAACTCCACCGAGAATTCCTTCTAGAGATAACCCTTTGGTGACGAAATCACCAAAACTAATGTTGTTCACCGGCCCAGAAGGAATTCCTATTTGCATAATCCTGGCGCAATTTGCTGCGATGCGAGTAAGGAGAGGCCCAATCTGCGAGGATCCTGACGCCTCATATACAACGTCAAAAGCATTATCAGGGGCCTGGTCTGGGTGATACACGTTGGCAGCGCCTAATTTCTTAGCTGTGTTCAGCGTATCTTCGTCCACACCTATAACGCTAACGATTGCACCAACCGATTGAGCAATCTGCAAGACAATTAAGCCGAGTGTTCCGCTTCCTAAAACTGCGGCCGACTCCCCATTCTGTAATCTCGATTTCTCAACTGCATTCATTGCGGTCACAGCAGGTTCTGATAGAAGTGCCTCATTTAGTTCGACATTGTCAGGCACAACATGAACATTGGTAGCCGGAATTGAAAGATATTTTGCGGCACCGCCCGGATAGTCTCCCCGAACTCCTAACTCAAATCTAGTTGGACATAAGTTGTAGTGACCAGCCCTACACGTTAAACATTGCCCGCAAGATATAAACGGTTCACCTGTGACTCTTTTTCCTACTAAATGTTTAAACTCACTTGAAGAACAAGCCAGAACTACACCCGACCATTCATGTCCAAATCTGATAGGGAATTTAGTTAGACCAGTCTGTAAGTAATGACTTGTGCCTTCATATAGATGAACATCTGTTCCGCAAATTCCAACTGTATCCACTTCGATTAAAACATTATGATCTTTTGGCAAAGCTACAGGAACTGAGATTATCTCGGTTCTTTTAGGTGCAGTAATAGCAACAGCGGGCATACTTCCCGTAACCCAATTACCAGTAGGTGCACTCGTTGAGGCCATATTAACCTTTATTGGATCGAGTGGTTGTGCGATTTCTTGAAGAGACCCAACCAACAAGTAGCGCACCTAAAATAATTGCACCGTATGCCGCATTGATCCAGAAAGATGGCACGTTTGAA
>CAIMUD010000160.1 GCA_903844585.1 uncultured Actinomycetes bacterium
ATCGGTCAGGTCTATAACATCGGCGGGGTTGGCGAGACCACCATCGAGCAATTAGCCGACAAGATCATCGAGCGCACCAAATCAACTTCAGCGATTACCTACACCCCATACGAAGATGCGTACCCATCAACCTTTGAAGATATGCAACGCCGAGTGCCAGATATAACAAAGATCAAGACCAGCATCGGATGGGCACCTACAAACACGTTAGATAACATTATTGATGATGTTGCCGTAGAGATGAAGAAGTAAGTAGCCCGGGAGAGGGAATAAATGACAAAAAAAGTCAAGATGACCAAACGGGTCTCTGATCCAGCTGCAACTGATAAAAAAGTTCATAAATATTTGATTGCTTTTCCAATAATCGCATTTGTAATAAAAATCGTTGTAATGTTCAATATTCATGCAGGTAGTTGGGCTGGTGCCGACGGAGAGAATTATCTAAAAGGCGTCGATGGACTATTAAATGGTGGGTTTTTCTCAAAGGAAGGCCTACTTTCATATTGGCCGGCAGGCTATCCAATAATTATTTGGCCACTCGCGGCTATAACGATCACAAAATTTGCTTACATCCTAAGTTTAATTCAATCTTTATTCTTTGCATACTCCACATATTTCTTAACGAAAAAACTATCTAGAACTTCACTCAAGTGGTTAGCGTTTACCGCTTCATTTCTTATAAGCTTTAATCCAACGCTTAGTTTGTCAAGTTTGGTAATCGGCTACGAATCTATAGTTGCAAGTTGCTTAATTATGATTGTTGGCTTAGTACTTTCTAGTGAAACAGAAAAGAATAGAAAAATTAACCTATTTTTATCTGGATTACTATTTTCTATCGCAAACTTTACCCAGCCACGATTTATCGCAATCACTTTAGCAATTTATATTTTATGGTCTTTATCGGTCGCATCAAAGGTGCATAGAGCTGGCTTGGTTGCAATTGGAATGGCTCTTTCGTTACTTTTGCCTACAGCGCTAATCATTCGAAACCAGCAAGCAGTGGGTACAGCAACGATATCTACAAACTTAGGCGTAACTATGCGGTTGGGCGCAGGTGATAGCACATCGGGGGGGTACAACCACTCAGGCCCTGTTGTTCCGTGTAATCCTAAATCTGGTGAGCAAGGTGTTTCAGATAGTCAATTAGTTCAATGTGTTATTAAGTGGTATCTCGCTAATCCAACTAAAACAATAAAACTTGCTGTGAACAAAACTCAATACTTTTGGTCTCCATGGTCTGGTCCAAAAGCAGAAGGAACGATGGCTAGAAACCCTTGGTTAAAGGTGTCACCGGTTCAGAATATTAAGAATAGTAAAGAGGGCGCCAAATTAGCATTTGGGCCAATTGGAATATTTATTTCATACTTGTGGATTCTTGGGCAAATTACTTTCCTTCTCCTTGGCTATTGGGCTATTCGTCGCCGAGGTAAGTTTGAAGCGACTTTTGCTAATTTATTGTTGGTGCCCGTTGTGCTTTCATGGTTGATATCAATTGGAACAATAGGTGACCATAGATTCCGTATTCCAACTATGGGATTAAGTTTGGTCCTACAAGCAGCAGGATTTTTACTGATACGAGAGAAAACAACTAAAGCCCTTTAGCGCCAGTAACTTTCCCTGTTGTATCAAAAATATAGGTTGCCGACTTTAGTAATTCTTTTATATTCATAGCGGAATGTAGCGTAACCACAATTGCAATGTCGGCCCCTCCAAGAGGACTAGATTCCGTTCCCAGCCAGTTTTTTACAATTGGGTCATGCCAAGTAGTTGTAGCACCCTGCAAACGCAACTCTTTAATAACTAGTTCAGCTGGCGTTTCTCTCACGTCTGATACATCTGGCTTGTAAGCGACGCCAATTACTTGAACTTTCTTCCCTGACAATGAACCACCATTATCTTCAGACACTCGTTTTACAATATATTTAGGCATAGATAAATTCACTTCGTTGGCTCGCTCAATGAATGTCGCAGTCACGCCTTTACGAGATGCAACATGCGATAGATAGGATGGATCCACTGGAATGCAGTGACCACCAACGCCTGCGCTGGGATTGAATCTCATAAAGCCATATGGTTTTGTATTTGCCGCATCTAAAGTTTCGTAAACTGAAAAGCCAAGCGCATGCGAAATCTGCGCAAACTCATTTACAAGAGCGATATTTACTTGCCTGAAAGTATTTTCGAAGAGCTTAGCTGCTTCCGCTACCTCTGGACTGCTTACCTCAACTAGTTCGTCACAAAATGTTGAGTAAAAATCTTTTGTTCTTTCGGAAGCTTCTTTTGTTAGTCCTGCATAAAGGCGAGGAGTATTTTTTTGATTCCAATCTTCTCTACCTGGATCTACTCGTTCAGGTGATACCGCATATAGATGACTAATGGGTTGCTTTGAATATTTCTCTACGGTTGGCTTTATAAAGTCTCTTACGGTTCCCGGAAATGAAGTCGATTCGTTGATAATCAAAGCTTGGGTTGAAAGATTTTCACCAATAGTCTTACAAGCGCTCTCAAGAAAGGATAGGTCTGGATTTCTATTCCCATCAAGTGGGGTAGGGACTGCAATTATTATAATTTCAGATCCGGAAATTGATTTTGAGTCGTTGGAAGCCACATAACGCTTGTTTTTTATAAGTTTTGCTAACAGGGTGCTTGAAACACCTTCAATGTGCGAAATTCCTGCATTTAGATTGGTAACAACATCTACTCGGTTATCGAAGCCAATTACCGCATGGCGATTGGCAGCGAAGGATGCGATGGTCAGGCCCACATATCCTTGTCCGATAATTAAAACCTTTGACATCTGCTATTTCAATTCCAAATTTCTAGGATCTAACTCATGCATTTTCATAGTTGCATCAGATTTCTCCTGTTGGGTTGGGAGCGAAATACCAGCTAGCAACTTCCAGCCATCAAAGTAGCCAGGGTTGAAGTCGTTCAACTTCTTTGTGGTGTCGTATGCCTGTTGTGGAAATTTATTTTGCTCAAACAAAATCGCAACGTTAGCGAGCCTATAAGAATCAAGGGGCCATTGATTTGCAGCCTTTTGCACCTGTTCGATGCTTCCAGACTTCATTGCCGATCGCCAAGCCGAATCTGCCATAAATGGAGGAAAACTAATTGCCACTCCGAGCGCAAGCCCAACTACAGAAGTCAGGTAAATGCTGGTGCTCTGATCCTTGTTCGAAGTCTTTTTCTTTCCAGCTATTTGAGAGTCTGCATCAAGATTTGAATTTCTTGTGCATCTCTCATATCCAATGACCGCTCCGGTTAAAACCCAACCCCAAACGGCAAGTCCAATTTGGTTGATACTGATCATTGCCTGTGCTTGGTAGCAAATCCATGCTGTAGCAAGAGGATAAAAATATTTATCATACTTAGAAGTTCGTTTAATAACTTTAACGATTGAAACGATGGCAATAATGAGTAAGGCTAAATATGAGATTAAAAGTGGGAATCCACCGTAAGAAAAAATGTCAATATTCACGTTGTGAGCAGAGTTAGTAACAGTTCCTGGACCAGGCAAGATCATTGCACCTGCTGACCGAGTTCTGCGATACCAATCTCCATATGTATCAAAACCAACACCAGTAAATGGGTGGTCCAGCCCCATCTTTATACCAGCGCGCCAATATTCACCACGTAAGGAAACTGAAGTTTTGTAAATGTATTTAGTCAGTGGGCCTATCTGAAGAGCACCAGCTACGCCAAATCCACCAGCAATCGCTGATAGCAAAAGATAGCTAATTTGATAGATTCCTTTTATTAAATATGACTTGACTAAAAAGAAGCCAACGATGCCAAAGCCTAAAGCAGTGACTACGATCCCTTGTATTGATTTACTATCCAAAATTTCGTAAAAAGCGATTCCAACCACAACGGGTGAGCCAAGTCTAATCCATTTGGAAACTCCAGGGCTGAACACGTAAGCCAGAAACGTAGAAATAAAAATGCCCAAAAATGACGAGATAAAGTTTGGGTTACCAAATGTTCCAAGTATATGTCCGTAAACATTATTGAATCCAAAAATATTAATTCCTGCCAGTTCAAGGCCACACACAAAAACATTCACCAATCCCGCAACTATCAAACCTTGACTAAGATTTTGAAAGTAGTTAAGGCTTCTAAGTAGTGTCGCACCAACAAGAATTCCAGTGAGCCCCAAATAAGTAATAAAGCCTGTATTTCTTCCAAATACGCCATATAGGTTTTGCTCAAGCGGTCCTGCGCTTGCAAAAGTAGCGAGCAGCCCAGTAACTAG
>CAIMUD010000161.1 GCA_903844585.1 uncultured Actinomycetes bacterium
ATCACAAGTGTTTGAACATGTACAGGAGCAATCTGTCGCATTCTTCACGCGCACACAAACTGGCGCGCTTATCACTCGCATCAACAGTGACGTCATTGGAGCTCAGCGCGCATTTACATCAACTTTTTCAGGTGTCATCAGTAATACATTGACGCTAATTTTGGTTGTCGGAACTCTCTTAGCGCTGAGTTGGCAGATAACGATTGCATCCCTCGCACTGCTGCCTATATTCCTAGCTCCAACAAAATGGATAGGCACAAAGTTACAGAGTTACACAAGAGACTCATATGAGCTTAACGCCGAGATGTCATCAGCAATGACCGAACGATTTAATGTTTCTGGAGCCCTCCTTGTAAAGCTTTATGGAAGTCCCGGCGATGAATCGTCAATGTTTAGAAAGCGCGCAAGACGAGTCGCCGATATTGGGATTTCGATGGCTATGCTCAATACCTTTTTCTTCATAGCCCTGATCAGTATCGCGGCAATAGCAACTGCCGTTGCCTATGGAGTTGGCGGGCACCTAGCCATAAGTGGCTCAATCACAGTTGGATCTTTGATTGCAATAACAACGCTTTTAGCTCGTTTATATGCGCCTCTAGTTTCACTTGCTTCAGTTCGAGTCGATGTCATGGGCGCACTCGTATCCTTTGAAAGAGTCTTCGAAGTATTAGATCTAGTGCCGATGGTGCAAGATGCAATTGACGCAAAGGCTCTGGTGACAACCAGGCCACAGATTGAGTTCAAAGATGTTCACTTTGCATATCCAAAAGCAACTGACATCTCTCTTGCTTCCCTTGAATCTGCAGCGAGACCAGAGCTCATTGATTCCGGAGAAATTCTTAAGGGAATTTCATTCGTAGCAGCGCCCGGAACTCTCACAGCGCTTGTTGGACCATCGGGTGCTGGCAAGACCACCATCAGTGCGCTACTTCCACGACTCTACGATGTAACCTCGGGCGCTGTATCAATTGACGGCAGTGACATTAAATCTTTAACACTTGCATCTCTTCGCCACAATATCGGTGTCGTTATGCAAGATTCGCATCTTTTCCACGACACAATTGCGGCGAATCTGCGTTATGCAAAATCTGATGCGACGGAATCGGAAATGCAAAGTGCTTGTGAAGCGGCCCAAATTTGGGAGTTAATTCAAACCTTGCCAAACGGATTCGACACAATGGTAGGCGAACGAGGACATCGACTCTCTGGGGGAGAGAAGCAACGCTTGGCTATTGCTCGCTTACTTTTAAAGGCTCCATCTATTGTTGTCTTGGATGAAGCTACCGCTCACCTAGATTCTGAAAATGAAGAGTTGGTCCAACGCGCGCTAGCTAAAGCGTTACAAGGCCGCACCAGTATTGTTATTGCACATCGTTTAAGTACGATTATGGCTGCCGATCAAATACTTGTCCTAGAAAGCGGTCACATCGTTGAGCGCGGTCGACACGAAGAACTTATTTCGCGAAGTGGTTTATATTCAGAGCTTTTTGCTAGGCAAGATCTCACTACGACGAATGAGTAAGCGCCCATAAATTATCAATCCGGCAAAGAAGAGCCACTGAACGGCATAAGCCATATGCGGGCCGTCAGATAATTCTGGCAGTGGCGCTGGTACTGCAGGTGTTATTTCGGAAGTTGATCCGCCTATGAGATCTATATAAAAGTTTTCTGATTCAAGACCAGATTGAGCATTGAGTTTTCTAACCAGGCCACCGTCCTTGCTTGCAGGCATTGCAAAGAAGGCGCCTTGCGGTAATGAGCTATCGAGTCGTAAGCGTCCGCGTATCTCAACTTCGGCGGTAGGAACTGCTGTGACTACAGGTGGAGTCTTAGCATTTATTCCGGCCTTCACCCAGCCTCGATCGACCCAGAAGGAATATCCATTTTTACTTGTAAAACGTGTGAGAACTTCAAAACCATACTGACCTTCGGAGTATCGATTTCGCAGAAGAATTTGATTACTTTCATCGAATTTTCCTTGGCTCGTTACGGTGCGCCATTCATTTTCGATTGTTTTCGCACGTGCGAGCTCTAAGGAGATTTCTGACATAGCGGCGTGGGCTGCAATTTCATTATTGCCTTGGTGCCTATCAATCCCGCGCACAAACTGCCATTGAGTAGCCCATAAACATAGGACAACAAGTAGCGCCGCAACGCTGGTTCGCAGAAATGAATTTCTTTCCTTCACGCGATGAAGATTACTCGAGTGATCGCGGTTTATTTTTAAGAATTGACGCACCCGGAACAATTGTCTCTCGACCTGCATTGGCTATCACAACTGCAAAGTAAGGAAGTGTGACAGCACCTAACAGGGCAAACCAACGGTATGGACTTGGAAGTACCACAGTCAGAATGAAGCAACCAGTACGCACCATCATGCTAATGAAGTAGCGGCGTTGTCGCGCTCCTTGGTCACTTGTGAGGGATTTGGGCGCACTTGTGATGTCATATGCGTTGGGATCCTTGGGTGACTTCGCCATTAACCAAGAGTAAGGGGCTAGAAGGGCTCGCGCGAGTCGAAGAATTGCTATTACGCATAAGTAGTCAGGTAAGTTTTGACTCATGTCAGCAGAGCAAAGCATTGCAATCGTTACAGGTGGAAATCGTGGCATAGGTCTTGCCATTGCTACCGCGTTGAAAGATCAAGGTCATAACGTGGTTGTCACCTACAGATCTGGATCAGCTCCCTCGGGTTTTAATGCGGTGCAAATGGATGTCACATCGACTCAAAGCGTAGATGCCGGTTTTGCTTCCATTGAGCAACAATGGGGAACGCCAGAAATAATCGTGGCAAATGCCGGCATCACAAAAGACACACTCGTAATGCGTATGAGCGATGAAGATTTTGAAGATGTAATTAATGCAAATCTCACTGGGGCATTTCGAGTTGCAAAACGAGCCACTAAAGGTTTACTCAAAATTAAGCGGGGCAGGTTAATTTTTATCGGTTCCGTTGTAGGGGGAGTCGGATCAGCCGGACAAGTTAACTATTCTGCAAGCAAGGCTGGACTAGTTGGTATGGCTAGATCTTTTGCACGCGAACTCGGAAGTCGTGGGGTTACCGCAAATGTGATCGCCCCCGGATTTGTTGAAACCGATATGACCGCAACTTTGGATGAAAAGCGTCGTAATGAGATTGCGGGCTCGGTTCCACTTGGTAGATTCTGTTCAGCGCAAGAGATAGCCGATGTTGTTGCATTCATCGCGTCACCACAAGCCAGCTACATAACAGGTGCAATCATTCCTGTTGATGGCGGATTAGGAATGGGGCACTAAGTATGGGAATCCTTGCAGGCAAAAATGTTCTTGTAACAGGAGTACTCACCGACGGTTCCATTGCATTCCATATCGCTCGTCTGGCACAGGAAGAAGGCGCCACGGTTGTGCTCACTTCTTTCGGTCGCGCCTTAAGTTTGACAACACGTATCGCTGGTCGACTACCGCAACCTGCTCCGGTTATTGAGCTAGATGTCACTAATCAGGAACATCTCGATGCGCTAGCTGCGAAGGTAAAAGAATATGTACCGCATTTAGATGGGGTAATCCATTCAATTGGATTCGCTCCTGAAGCAGCCCTTGGCGGAAATTTTCTTAATACCGCCTGGGAAGACGTTGCAACCGCAGTTCAAATTTCTGCCTACTCACTAAAATCCCTAACGATGGCGGCCCGTCCACTTTTTAAAGGTGGTGCTTCAATTGTTGGTTTAGATTTCGATGCAACTGTTGCCTGGCCAAAGTATGACTGGATGGGTGTTGCAAAAGCAGCGCTGGAATCAACGTCGCGTTATTTAGCAAGAGATCTTGGATCTGAGAATATTCGAATCAATCTAGTTGCGGCAGGACCAATTCGTACGATTGCCGCTAAATCAATTCCAGGTTTCGAGCAATTTGAAAGCGTCTGGAATGAACGCGCCCCTTTGGCATGGGATGTAAATGATCCAATTCCAGCTGCTCAAGCTGCTGTAGCGCTTTTATCGGATTGGTTCCCTAAAACCACTGCTGAAATCATCCATGTAGACGGCGGTTTGCATGCGATGGGTGGCTAAGGCTAAAATTCCCACAGACCAGTAGCCACAAGCTGCTGCAAGAGGAGCTCACCGCTCCCACCTTCATCGCTACGGCGAGTTGGTTTGTCGAGAATGAATTTATTCATTACTCCTTAGCGGTGTGCGCATTTTGCGAAAGCTTGGAAACTACAAGTTAAACCGAACTAAGGAGAACAAATCACAACTGAACCGCGCATTAACGATCGAATCCGCACACCCGAAATTCGTCTCATTGGTTACACCGGTGAGCAAGTCGGAGTTGTTGATATCGAGACAGCGCTCAAGATGGCTGACGAAGTAGGTCTCGACCTAGTTGAGATTGCTCCAGAAGCTAATCCACCAGTCTGCAAGATTATGGACTTCGGAAAATATAAATACGAAGTTGCACAGAAGGCTCGTGAAGCGCGTCAGAACCAGACACACATTCTGGTGAAGGAAGTGCGGTTGACACCAAAGATTGAAAATCACGATTACGAAACCAAGCGTTCTGCAATTGAGAAATTCTTAAAGGGTGGCGATAAGGTAAAGATAACGATGAAGTTCCGAGGACGTGAGCAAACTCGTCCAGAGCTCGGCTTCAAGCTCTTGCAGCGTCTTGCAGAAGATGTAAAAGAGATTGCCTTCGTAGAGTTCGCCCCTAAGCAAGAGGGTCGAAATATGACGATGGTGCTCGGTCCGACGAAGAAAAAGACCGAAGCAGTGGCGGAGCAGAAGGCGGCGCGAGCTGCAAAAGAAAAGGCAGCAGCAATTGCAGCCGAAGAGAACATTTAGTTCTAAGAGTTAAAAGATTTAACACGAGTAATGAGGAGATGAAATGCCAAAGATGAAAACCCATAGTGGTGCGAAAAAGACTTTTCGCGTTACAGGTTCAGGAAAGATAATGCACGAGCGTGCAGGTAAGCGCCACCTTTTGGAGCGCAAGTCATCACGCGTTACTCGTCGTTTGAGCACCGAACAATCAGCTAAACCAACTGTAACCATGACAGCCAAGCGCATGCTTGGCTTGAAGTAAGGAGAGTACGTAAATGGCTAGAGTAAAACGTGGTGTCCACGCAGCTAAGAAGCGTCGTACAACTCTTGAACGCGCCAGCGGTTATCGCGGACAACGTTCGCGCCTTTTCACTAAGGCGAAAGAACAAGTTACGCACTCAATGGTTTATGCATTCAATGAC
>CAIMUD010000162.1 GCA_903844585.1 uncultured Actinomycetes bacterium
ACCAGTACTGCAGATCTTCAATTATTTTCATGGCCGGATTTTGGGCGCAATCCACCTACGTTTAATGAAATATGGGTGCGCCTGTGGTTAAAGAACGATATTTACAAGCTTTGGAGCGCGCGCAATTACTTTGGCAGGCGTAGCACCTGCGAGTTCAGCAACAATTGTTGGGTGAGCAAGGGCCACTGCTTCAATCTCGGCATCTGTAATAGATGGTGAGACTTCAATGCGCTCCTTGATCTTGCCGTTAATTTGAATTACAGCCTCGATGGCATCTGCAACTAAGAGGGCCGGATCAACGCTTGGCCAACCAGCGAGAGCAACAGCTGGCTTATGGCCAAGTCGCTCCCACATTTCTTCGGCGGTAAAGGGTGCAACAAGAGACAATATAATTGCAATCGCTTCCACTGCCTCACGCACTGCAGGATCTGCAGCCCCTGGACCTGAATCAATTGCTTTACGCGTTGCATTAACAAGTTCCATAACACGAGCAACGGCTACGTTAAATCTAAACGATTCAACTGCAAAGCCAGCATCGTGTAGCGCTTTATGTGTTGCTTTGCGCAGTGCAATGTCTCCGGCAGTGAAATCCACGCCAGGCTTTGATGTGACATCACCTGATAAACGCCATGCGCGAGATAAGAACTTAACCGAACCAGATGGTGAAACTTCTGCCCAATCCACATCATCTTCTGGCGGACCAGAGAAAACCATTGATAAACGAATTGCATCCACGCCGTGGTTTTCGAGTTCATCAGATAGGCGAACAAGATTTCCGCGAGATTTCGACATCGCAGAGCCGTCCATTACAACCATTCCTTGATTGAGAAGGCGTGTAAATGGTTCGTTAAATCCGAGCATTCCAATATCAAATAAGACCTTGGTAAAGAATCGGCTGTAAAGCAAGTGCAAGATCGCATGTGTCACGCCACCAACGTATTGATCAACTGGAAGCCATGTATCAATATCTTTACGTGAGAAAGGCTCGTTGTTATTTGTTGAAGATGGGTAGCGAAGGAAATACCAAGATGAATCTACGAAGGTATCCATCGTGTCAGTATCGCGAAGGGCTGCTCCCCCGCACTTAGGGCACTTTGTATTTACCCAATCTGTAGCAGCAGCAAGTGGTGATTGGCCCTTAGGTTTTAGATCAAGTCCTTTTGCGTCCGGTAGTTTGAGTGGCAATTGATCTGCAGGGACAGCTACTTCGCCGCACTTATCGCAATGCACGATAGGAATTGGAGTGCCCCAATAACGCTGACGAGAGACAAGCCAATCGCGCAGACGGTAATTTCGTGATGCCTTACCGAGTTTCTTTGCCTCTAATTCTTTTGTAATGGCAGCGATGGCTTCAACTTTTCCGAGTCCGTTGAGCGAGGCTGAATTAACCATCTTTCCATCGCCGGTAGTTGCAACACCTGTTGAGTTTGGATCTTCTTCGCCAGTATCAACGACTACTCGCACAGGTAACTTCATCGCGCGAGCAAAATCTAAATCGCGCTGATCGTGAGCTGGCACAGCCATGATTGCGCCGGTTCCGTAATCAGCTAAAACATAATCAGATGCCCAGATTGGCAACTTCTGGCCGTTAACAGGATTGATTGCATAGCGCTCTAAGAAAACGCCAGACTTTGGACGATCAGTTGCGAGGCGATCGATATCGGATGCTGCCTTAATTTTTTCTAAGTAGCCAGCAAATTCTTTTTCAACTGATGTTCCAGAGGCCAATTCAGCTGCAAGAGCTGAGTCAGCTGCAACAACCATAAAAGTCGCGCCGTGCAAAGTATCGGGACGAGTTGTGTAGACAGTGACAGGCTCTTTGCGCCCTTCGATTTCAAAGACAACATTTGCACCCTGTGAGCGGCCAATCCAATTGCGCTGCATTGTTAATACTTTTTCTGGCCACTTACCTTCGAGTTGTGCCATGTCATCAAGGAGGCGATCTGCGTAATCAGTAATTTTGAAATACCACTGGTTGAGCTTCTTCTTTGTAACCGCGGTGTCACAACGCTCGCAAAGTCCAGCAACTACTTGTTCGTTAGCCAAAACAGTCTGGCAACCTGGGCACCAGTTAACTGCTGAATCTTTTCTGTATGCAAGTCCGCGCTTATGTAACTCAATAAATAGCCATTGGTTCCAGCGGTAATACTCTGGATCGCAAGTATTAAATACTCGGTCCCAATCAAATGAACATGCAAAGCGACGCATTGATGCTTTCTGCGTTGCAATGTTTTCATACGTCCAAATTCGCGGATCTTCATTACGTTTGATTGCAGCATTTTCTGCAGGAAGGCCAAAAGCATCCCAACCAATTGGGTGCATAACGTTAAATCCTTTTTGTACCCAGTAACGAGCAATAACATCGCCGAGTGCGTAGGCCTCAGCATGGCCCATATGTAAATCACCAGAAGGATAAGGAAACATGTCGAGTACATATTTCTTTTCGCGCGCATCATCAGCACGGCCAGATTTAAAGGGCTCGATCTTGTCCCAAACAGGTAGCCACTTCTCTTGCACGTATGCAAAGTCGTATGCCGCGTGTTCGCGATCTGTATTTACTTCATTACTCACGTGGAGCTAAGGGGATTTGAACCCCTGACCCCCTGCATGCCATGCAGGTGCGCTACCAGCTGCGCCATAGCCCCGTTTGAATGCGAACTTTACCGCACGGGTTGGTCTTACCAATCTGGTGCAACTGCTCCTGATTCTTCACCAAATACAGGTTCAGGAATGCTTCCTGCATTGTGTTCTGCTAAATGCCAACCTTTATGTGTTTCTTCTAATACTGACCAAGAAGCATTTGAAAGTCCACCGATTTTTCCCCAATGAGAAAGTGGCAACTGCAAGAACGACCCAAGGATGCAACGAGCTGCGCCACCATGAGTCGTCACAACCAATAGCTGATTTTTCTTACCTTCAAGTGCGTCATAAATCGCCGCAGTTGTTCGCGCAGCAACTTCACTTCGCCTTTCTCCGGTTGTGCCAGCAGGTAAATCTTCGCCATCAATCCAGCGAACAAAGTTTGCAAAATCAACTTCGCGATTTTCGGCTCCTGTTTTGCCTTCCCAAATACCGCCCTCTGTCTCGCGAAGGCGTTGATCAATTTTGACTTCAATCTTTACAAGATCTGCTAATTGTTTCGCCGTGTTTTGTGCACGGCCCAAATCGCTGGAAAGGATTTGCGTAGGTTCCATGCCAGCAAGAATTGCCGCAGCGTGCTTTGCTTGAAATTCACCTACGCGATTAAGTGGAATATCTGAATGGCCCTGAAAACGATTGACAATATTCCAATCGGTCTGGCCGTGTCGCCAAATCAGGACTTTATTTGAATTCACTTTGCAGCTTCTTCCTTAACAACATCAAGTTGAATATTAGGGCAGTCATTCCATAGGCGATCAAGCATGTAATAACTGCGTAGCTCTATACTCTGAATATGGACCACCAAGTCGGAGTAATCAAGAAGTATCCATTCATCGGTGCCTTCACGACGTGCAGGTCTTTCACCTGCTTGGCGCAACTTCTCTTCTACCTCGTCAGCAATAGATTGAAGCATCGGCTTATTCTGTCCAGTAACAATGAGGAAGACTTCGCTAAGCACCATCTGATCTGAAAGATCAACTGCCACCATCTCTTCGCCAAACTTATCTGCGGCAGCGCGCGCTGCAATTTGCGTTAGTTCGATGACGGTTTTGCTAGCTGGCATAGAGATTGTGCTCCTTTATATATGCAGCCACCGATGGGGATACCGCTTGGCTCATTCCACTTCGAACTTCAGTTGATGAAACATCTAGAGCGTCAATCTTATGGGTTGACTCCCCTGCGTGTTGCGGGCGATCAATGACAACAAATTCGACCATCGCCTTTAACTCCTTGGCACGGTGCCACTCATTTATTCGCTTGTATGCATCGCTTCCGAGAATCAAAACTAATTGGTGGCGTGGGTAAGTCTGCTTCACTGCTTCAAGGGTATCGATTGTATAGCTTGGGCCTTGACGCAAAATTTCTATTGAACTTACTTCTACTTTGCTTGCTACCTCACTTGGTAAATCTTTAAGCGCAGCCCAACACATAGCTTTTCTTTGGGCACCTGTGGCAAATGGTGCGTGGTCTCGAAGTTGTGGATCTCCTGCTGGAACAACTAGAAGCTGGTCAACAATCTTGCGCGAAATAACTTGTTCTATGAGGTGAAGATGGCCCAGATGCATTGGATCAAAAGTTCCGCCGTAGATACCAAGTCTTTCCAAGTCGCCGCCTATGTAATCTATTAAGAGTTAATTATCGAGACGAAGAACTACATAAAGTAGAACGACGAAAAGTACGAATACGCCTACTCCAAATTGCACAGGTGTTGCTGGCAGGCTGCGAGTTGTTTCTGCTGCGAGATTGAACATGGGAAGAGTCTAGCCCTTGCCTTTAAGTAGTTCTAAAAAGCGCGCCTCGTCGATAATTGTGACGCCTAACTCTTCGGCCTTTGCCAGCTTTGATCCTGGCTCTGTACCGACCAATACATAATCTGTTTTCTTAGATACCGAACTAGTTGGCTTGCCACCATGAGCGGTAATCGTTTCGGCGATGGAATCGCGAGTAAATCCTTCAAGCCCGCCAGTAACGACAAAGGTGAGTCCTGCCAAAGTTTGTGGCAACTTCAAGGTGGCGATGGCAACCATCTGCACGCCAGATTTTTCCCAAGCTTTCACAATATTGCGATGCCAGTCGACTTCAAACCATTCAACAATGGATTGCGCAATGATCTCGCCAACGCCATCAATGGATGCAAGTTCGTCGACTTTAGCTTTAGAAATACCTTCCATCGAACCGAAGTGGTTTGCAAGTGCTTGCGCAGCAGTTGGCCCAACGTGGCGAATCGAAAGTGCCACAACAATGCGCCAAAGTGGACGCTTCTTGGCATCCTCTAGCGCTGCAAGTAGCTTCTCTACATTTTTGCCTGAAGTTCCATCCTTCTTAGTGAAGAACTCCGACTTAACAAGCTTTGCTTCGGTGAGTGCAAAGATTTCAGATTCGTCGGTAATGATCTTGTCTGAAAGGAGTGCAACTGCTGCTTCATATCCCATGACATCGATATCGAGAGCAGCGCGGGAGCCAATGTAGTAAATGCGTTCGCGCAATTGAGCCGGGCAACTTTGTGTATTCGGGCAGCGAATATCTATGTCGCCTTCAGTAATCGCGCGAAGAGTAGATCCACACTCTGGGCATTTAGTTGGCATTACAAATGCGCGCTCTTTACCTGTGCGCTTATCAATGACTGGTCCAAGTACTTCAGGGATGACATCTCCTGCTTTGCGAATTACTACGACATCGCCAATGAGCACACCTTTGCGTTCGATCTCTTGCGCATTGTGCAGCGTCGCATTTGTCACTGTTGAACCAGCAACCTTTACCGGTTCCATAAATGCAAAAGGTGTAACACGACCTGTGCGACCAACGCTTACCTTGATATCTAACAACTTAGTTGTTACTTCTTCCGGAGGATATTTGAAAGCGATTGCCCATTTTGGCGCTCTGGATGTAAACCCAAGTTTTGATTGTTCTGCGATTGAATCGACTTTAATTACGACGCCATCGATATCGTGTTCGAGGTCGTGGCGGTGCTCGTTGTAATTGGCAATGTACTTCTCAACTTCGGCGCGCGACTTACAGACTGTGAACCGTGCGCTAGTTGGAAGACCGAGTGCTTTTAATACTTCGTATGCCCCGGATTGCGAGTCAAATTTCACGCCATCGCGAGCACCGATTCCATGAACAACAACGCTTAAGGGACGAGATGCTGTGATGCGCGGATCTTTTTGGCGAAGAGAACCTGCAGCAGCATTTCGTGGATTAGCAAAAAGTGTTTTACCCGCTTCTTCCAACCCATCGTTTAACTCTTTAAATGCCTCAAGTGGAAAGAAAACTTCTCCGCGTACTTCAATCTGCTTTGGAATATTTTTACCCACAAGTGAATGTGGCAGGCCTTTAATCGTCTTAACGTTAAGAGTGACATCCTCACCTGTGGTGCCGTTGCCGCGTGTAAGCGCGCGCACCAGCTGGCCGTTTTCATAGAGCAAGTTAATTGCAAGGCCATCTACTTTGAGTTCGCAGAGATATTCCGGCTTAGCACTTTCTTTCTCTACGCGGTCAAACCAAGTCGCTAACTCTTCTAAATCAAAGACGTTATCAAGGCTCATCATCTTTTCAATGTGATCGCGCTGATCAAAAGTTGTTGCAAATCCCCCACCAACACCTAACGAAGGTGAATCTGGTTCTAGCAACTCTGGGTGTTTTGCTTCTAGCGCACTTAGCTCCTTAAGGAGGGCGTCAAACTGCGCATCGCTAATAGATGGTTGATCAAGAACGTAATACTTAAATTGGTGATCGCGAATTTCTTGAGTTAGCTCTTCAATGCGATGGCGCGCTTGGTTGCTCATGCAGTCTCACAAATTGTTGCTGAACCAACTACGCGATCACCATCATAAATAACCATCGCTTGTCCTGTTGCAAGACCTAGTAGAGGCTCGTCAAGGTTTGCAGCTAAATTCTCACCGTCTATGTAATACGTACAAGGCAGCGCCGCACCATGTGCTCGCACCTGAACAAATCCTCGGTGTTCGCCACTACTAATTGCTGGGCCACACCAGATTGGTTTCTCTCCTACCATTTTATTTACAGCAAGTTCTTCGCGTGCGCCGACTACAACGGTGTTACTTACCGGCTCAATCTTTAAGACAAACCGAGGCGAACCATCGGCTGTCGGAACAGTAAGTCCCAGCCCTTTTCGCTGGCCAATTGTGTATGTGTATGCGCCTTTATGTTCGCCAATTTTCTTTCCATCTTGATCAACGATTGGACCAACTTCACTACCGAGTCGATCGCGAAGCCATCCTGCGTTATCACCGGAGGGAACAAAACATATGTCATGGCTATCTGGCTTCTGTGCTACAGCTAAACCGCGCGCTTCTGCTTCTTTGCGGATATCAACTTTTTCAGTATCTCCAAGTGGAAACATGGCACCGTTTATTTGATCTTCGGTGAGTACTGCAAGTACATAAGACTGATCCTTAAGTGGATCGACAGCGCGGTGCAACGTCTTTCCGCTTTCACCAATTTGTGTTCGCGCATAGTGACCTGTGACTACGCCATCAAAGCCCATTGCCTTTGCTCGATCTAAGACGGCAGCAAATTTAATCTTTTCATTACAGCGAAGACATGGATTAGGGGTGCGACCAGCTGCGTATTCGCTCATGAAGTTTTCGACAACGCCTTGATGAAATTCTTCGGCCATATCCCATATATAGAAAGGAATGCCGATTTTGTCTGCTGCACGGCGCGCATCGTGTGAATCTTCAATCGTGCAACATCCGCGTGCGCCAGAACGATATTTCTGTGGGTTCGAGGAAAGCGCAAGGTGCACACCAATTACTTCATGGCCGGCTTCCACCGCGCGAGCTGCAGCAACTGCTGAATCAACTCCACCACTCATTGCAGCAATTATTTTCATTTCCTATTTGCTGCTCTTCCGCGTTCGATTACCTTCGGTAAAACCGAAAGTGCAAAATCAACATCGGATTCTGTGGATGTAGCACCGAGTGAAAAGCGAAGTGATGATTGAGCAGTTACCTCTGTATGTCCCATTGCAAGCAAGACATGGCTTGGTCGATGTACGCCCGCACTGCATGCAGCACCAGTAGAACACGAGACTTTCTCTGAATCCATAAGTAACAACAGCGAATCACTTTGCGTACCGGGAAAAGTAACGCTGACTATCCCTGGTAGGCGCGCACTCTTCACACCATTTATATAAGCATCAGGCACCGACGCAGTTACGCCTTCTTCAAACTTCTTACGCAAAGTCTCAATCTTTTTTGCGTCATAGTGGCTTGACTTCACGGCAGCAGCAAATGCAACAATTGATGGCGCATTAAGTGTTCCGCTTCTAATTTCTCGCTCTTGTCCTCCGCCATGTAATAGAGCAGGAATTTCCATTGCGCGGCGCAGAACAAGCACTCCGATACCAAGTGGGCCACCGACTTTATGCGCGCTCAGAGTCATAGCGGTAACGCCTAACTCTTTATACGAAAGTGGAACCTTGGTAAAACTCTGCGCTGCATCGGTGTGTACAAAGATTTCGCCTGCAATCTTTACAACCTCTGCTACTGGTTGAATCACTCCGGTCTCGTTATTTGAGTGCATGACAGAGATAAGGGCGATTTCACTTCCTCTTTTTGCAACTAAATCGCGCAGGTAAGCAAGATCAATGAGACCGTCTTTATCAACTGGAATTCGAACAATCTCCGCGCCTTCGTGCGCCTCTAGCCATTCAGCTGGATCAATTACTGCAGCATGTTCAATTGCAGAAATAACAATAACTTTCTTGCCGCTCTTCCAGTACAAACCTTTGATCGCAGCGTTATCTGCTTCAGTACCAGAACCAGTAAAGATGATTTCTGAAGGCTGGCAGCCAACTACTTTTGCAATCACTTCACGTGCATCTTCTACATCTTTGCGCGTTGCACGACCTTCTGTATGAAGACTTGAAGGATTACCAAGTTTTTTAAGCGATGCGTTCATTGCATCAAGTGATGCCAAAACCATTGGCGTTGTCGCCGCATGATCTAAATAAACGCTCATGGGGCAAGTCTAGATGCAGCGCGAAGTAGCGCATTTCGTGCGCATTCTCGCGAGTAACTTGGTTCGGAAGGTATTCTCACGCACGTGCTAGCAATTATCGCTCCAGGACAAGGCGCGCAAACTCCAGGAATGCTTTCGGCGCTTTTGGAAAATGCAGAAAATAAAGCCTTGCTGATCCAATGGTCAGAAGCTATCGACCTTGATTTGGTTCGACTTGGAACAACTGCCGATGCC
>CAIMUD010000163.1 GCA_903844585.1 uncultured Actinomycetes bacterium
AGCAAGCTCTGGCGGAGTCTTATCTAGCGTGCTCTTTACAGCGTTAATAATTGCATTTACTGGTTCTTCAAGAGCCTTACGAATATCAGCAGCTGAAACAATAATTGTCTTTGGAAGACCAGTTGCAAGATCGCGACCGCGAATTTCTGCATCGTTCTCGCCTTGTAGTGGGTAAGCCGAACCAATTGCCATTTTAATTTCTTCCGCTGTGCGCTCACCAAGAAGCAGAGAAAACTCGCGCTTGACCCAGCTGATAATTGATTGATCGAGCTCATCTCCACCAACACGAATTGAAAGTGATGTAACGATTCCGCCGAGTGAGATAACGGCAACTTCAGTAGTTCCGCCACCAATATCTACAACCATGTTTCCTGTTGGTTCGTGAATTGGAAGACCAGCACCAATTGCTGCTGCCATTGGCTCTTCAATAATGTAAACCTTGCGAGCACCCGCTGCATATCCAGCGTCTTTAACTGCGCGCTGTTCAACGCCAGTGATTCCTGAAGGAACACATACAACGATACGTGGTTTGGCTAAGTAACGACGACGGTGAACCTTTTGAATAAAGTAACGGAGCATCCGCTCTGTTGTGTCGAAGTCGGCAATAACACCATCTTTAAGCGGACGAATGGCAACAATGTTTCCTGGAGTACGACCAATCATTTTCTTAGCTTCAAGACCAACAGCAAGGATTCCGCCAGTGTCTTGGTTAACTGCAACTACTGATGGCTCGTTAAGAACAATGCCACGACCGCGGACATAAACGAGCGTGTTCGCAGTACCTAGGTCAACCGCCATGTCGCGGCCGATAAATGACATCTTGTTACTCATGTGCGTCTCCTGTAGTTACTTACTTTTACTTACCGAAAAAGATTTCAATTTCACGTGCAGCAGATTCAGGTGAATCTGATCCGTGAACAATATTTTGAACAACTTTTGTTCCTTGATCACGAGCAAGATCACCTCGTATTGTTCCAGGTGCAGCAACTGTTGGATCTGTGACTCCTGCTAGCGAACGAAATCCTTCGATGACTCGATTGCCCTCTGCAACCATCGCAACAATCGGACCTGACATCATGAACTCAACAAGTGGTTCGAAGAATGGCTTGCCCTTATGTTCTGCGTAATGGCGCTCAAGTAGTGCACGATCTGCTTGCAACAAACGAAGCGCAGAGATTGTGTAACCCTTACCTTCAATACGTGCAATAACTTCGCCAACCAAACCGCGACGAACGCCATCTGGCTTAACGAGAATTAACGACTTTTCTTGGCTCACCGGGTCAGTCTATTAGGAATTGGGGCGTCCCTTTGCCAGTAGGGCTGCGCGAGCGGCCTCGCCCTTCTTGCCCACCACATACGCCGCAATCCAAAGAGCGACAAATATCAGATTCACGATTGCCATCGAGGGCACAACAACGGAATAACCCATCATCATCGCCTGCAAAAGCGAACCAAGAATCCAACCTGTGCGCTTCTTGAGAAGTCGGATTGTGAAAATAGTTGCGACCATAAATATGGCGCCGTAAATAATTGTCGAGGCCTCGTGTTGATCTTTTGCAATAAGCATTGCAAAACCCATCACGAAAAATTCCATAGCTAGGACGGCTGAACCTAAAACTCTCATTCGCTTTCCTTTACTTCTTTAGAAAACTTACTTCTAATTGCTGCTCGAGCTTCACCTACAGTAACTACAGAACCTGTGATGAGAATTCCGAAGGTGCCATCACTAAGGGGACGAACAGAATCTTTAACAGCGCGATCAATAGCGCTTCTTAATGATTCTTCGGTAAACACTCTGTCGGCACCAAATATTTGGAGTGCAATTTTTTCAAGTTCTGCAACTGACATAGCGCGAGGAGACGAATTTGTTGTAATGATAATTTGATGCGCAATTGGTTCAAGCTCCTGCAATATCCCAAGTGCATCCTTCTCCCCCAAAATAGCAACGATTGCTGTGAGGTCATCAAAGGCAAACTCAGTAGCTACAGTTTCGGCAATTGCGCGAGCACCATGTGGGTTGTGCGCAGCATCAAGAATAATTGTTGGTTCACGATGAACAACTTCGCAACGACCAGGTGACGTCACATGTGCAAAGCCAGCACGGACTGCGTCAATATCTAAATCTTGTTCGCCGAAGAACGCTTCTACTGCAATAAGAGCGGCAGCTGCATTTGATGCTTGATGCTTTCCATGAAGAGGTAAGAAGATTTCGTCATAGTGACCGCGTAATCCAGTGACAGAAATAAGTTGGCCACCAACGGCAAGGGCTCTTGAATCGATTGAATATTCCAAACCTTCACGCGCAATATCTGCACCGAGTTCGGCCGCTTTCTTGAGAAGTTCAACGGCAGCTTCTGGCTCTTGTTGAGCAAGTACTACAAATGTTCCTTCTTTAATGATGCCGGCTTTAGTTGCTGAAATCTCAGTAAGTGTATTTCCAAGGTACTCCGTGTGGTCCAAGCCAATCGGCATGATGACGGCAACATCAGCGTCAACAACATTTGTTGCATCCCATTCGCCGCCAAGCCCAACTTCGATCACTCCGACATCAATTGGGTGCTCTGCAAAGGCAGCAAATGCAAGAGCAGTCATTGCCTCAAAGTATGAAATAGGTGAATCAAACTTTGCATCCATCAAATCCAAATATGCAGAAATATCATTAAAAGAAAAAATAAGATCTTTTGCAGCTATCGGCTGGGTATTGATGGCGATACGTTCAGTGAAATGTTCAAGATGAGGGCTGGTAAAACGCCCCGTACGTAAACCCATTTCAAAGAGAAGTGAGTCAATCATGCGGCTAGTTGTTGTTTTTCCGTTTGTCCCACCAATATGAATCGTTGGATAAGTAAGTTGCGGTGATCCAAGAATATCGACAAGGGCTGCAATGCGCTCGAGAGTTGGCGCTATTTGGTTTTCGGGCCAACGTGCGTTGAGCGCCTTCTCAATTGCATCAATTCTTGCTTGATCGTCGGGGCTTGTGTTCATTACTTCAAGCCAGCAAGAGCTGCGGTAATTCTTTCAATGTCAGTTGTTGTCTTTTCAAGGCGCTCTTTAATTTCGACTACAACTTCAGCTGGCGCTTTCGCCATAAATCCTGCATTGCCAAGTTTTACTTCGGCAGTCTTTAAATCTTTTTGAGCTGCTACTAAATCTTTTTCAAGACGCGCACGCTCTGCCACGACGTCTATAGAGCCAGTAAGGTCGAGTTCGACTTTAACGCCGGCGATATCAAGGGATGCCGATGGCGTGAACTCTGCTGCTTCAAGTTTTAGAACAAAGCTCATCGCACTTGAATACTTCGCTATTTCAGGCGAAGCAAGAAAGCGACCGGGGATCTTCTGCGATGGCTTAACACCTTGGTCGTTGCGGAATCTGCGAACTTCAGTAATTACTTCCTGAAGTGTTGTAACAACTGCCTCTGACTTTTTATCGACGTGAGAAGCATCAACTACCGGCCACTCGGCAATAACTAGAGAGGTTCCACCTGTGAGCGTTGTCCAAAGTTCTTCTGTTATAAAAGGCATGATGGGATGCAATGCGCGCATGAGTTGATCAAGCACATGGCCTAAAACGCGCTGCGAGTTAGCCTTGTCTTTGGATGCAAAGGTTTCCTTTGAAAGTTCGAGATACCAGTCGCATAAGTCATCCCATGCAAAGTGATAGATGACATCGCATGCGCGAGCAAATTCGTAACTCTCAAGAAGGGTGTCTGCTTCTTTTACAGTTTCACTCAGACGAGAAAGAATCCAACGATCAATAGCGTTGAGAGCATCAATGGCAGGAAGTGGGCCTTCTACGTTGGCGCCATTCATAATTGCAAAGCGAGTTGCATTCCAAAGCTTTGTTGCAAAATTTCGCGACCCACCGATCCAGTCTTCGGCTAACGCTTGATCTGTTCCGGGATTAGCACCCCGTGCGAGTGTGAAACGAAGAGCATCAGCGCCGTACTTATCCATAAATTCAATTGGGTCAATTACATTGCCACGTGATTTAGACATTTTCTTACCGAATTGGTCGCGCACAAGTCCGTGCAACATGATTGTCTTAAATGGCGCAACGCCATCCATTGCAAAAGTACTCATCATCATCATTCGAACTACCCAGAAGAACAAGATGTCATAACCAGTTACCAGGACACTTGTTGGGTAAAACTTTGCAAGATCTGCAGTCTTTTCGGGCCATCCCATAGTTGAAAAAGCCCACTGCCCAGAAGAGAACCACGTATCTAAAACATCTGGATCTTGTGTCCAACCAGCAGGTGCACTTTCATCTGGTCCAACAACTTTTACTTCACCATTTGGTCCATACCAAACCGGAATGCGGTGTCCCCACCACAACTGGCGAGAGATACACCAGTCATGCATGTTGTCGACCCATTCGAAATAACGAGGTGCTAACGCTTCTGGTTCAATCTTTACTTCACCACTTCGCACAGCGCCAGCAGATGCTTTTGCAAGGGGCGCAACTTTTACAAACCATTGCTTTGAAAGTCGTGGCTCAATAGTTGTTTCGCAACGTGAGCAATGTCCAACTGCGTGAATGTATGGACGCTTTTCTGAAACTACTCGGCCCATCTCTTTAAGTTTTGCTACAACTGCAACACGAGCATCGAAGCGGTCCATTCCATCGAACTCTGTTCCAGTTCCGTCCATAACGCCGTGCTCATTCATAATCACAACAAAGGGAACGTTGTGACGAACAGCCATTTCGAAGTCGTTAGGGTCATGTGCGGCAGTTACCTTTACTGCTCCAGTTCCAAAATCTTGCTCCACTAATTCATCAGCAATGATTGGAATCATTCGATTTACAAGCGGCAATAGAACTTCTGTACCAATCAAATGCTTATAACGTGGATCATCTGGGTGCACAGCCACCGCACCATCGCCAAGCATTGTCTCCGCGCGAGTAGTGGCGATGACAATGCTTTGCTCACCTTCACCGTATCGAATCTGTACAAACTCACCCGCATCATCTTGATGCTCTACTTCAATATCTGAAAGCGCAGTTAGACATCTAGGGCACCAATTAATAATTCGTTCTGCGCGATAAATAAGGTCTGCTTCATACATCTTCTTAAAGATCGAAACAACGGCCTTGGACATGCCTTCATCCATTGTGAATCGCTCGCGACTCCAGTCAACGCCCGCGCCAATGCGACGCATCTGACCGAGAATTGCTCCGCCAGATTCGACTTTCCATTCCCACACTTTTTTAATGAACTCTTCGCGCCCTAAATCGTGGCGCGATTTTCCTTGTGCTGCTAATTGTTTCTCTACAACGTTTTGAGTTGCGATTCCTGCGTGATCCATTCCTGGAAGCCAGAGAACTTCGTAACCCTTCATACGCTTCATACGCGTTAAACAATCTTGAAGTGTTTGATCTAGCGCGTGACCAATATGCAGAACACCAGTTACGTTTGGTGGTGGCAGAACAATTGTGAATGGTTCTTTTTTCGAAGTTGCATCGGCGGTGAAATAACCTGCCGATACCCACTTTTCGTAGAGGGGCGATTCAATATCGGCCGGCGTAAAGGTCGATGCGAGCTCGCGAGCCTCTTTATTCATAGAGCGCAGTCTAGATTATGCGCTCTTCTCCTCTGAACCTTTATCGCGGCGTGCAGAACGCTTAGGTATATCTCCAGTGCGTGCAATCAAGGTTGGCGCTGCACTTTCTTCGATGCACTTCTTCTCGATGATTACCTTGGCGATATCTGTGCGGCTTGGTACGTCGTACATCACAGTAAGCAAAACTGATTCCATAATTGCGCGAAGTCCTCGAGCACCCGTACCGCGCTTGAGAGCTAACTCTGCAATTGCATCTAGCGCCTCTGGTGTGAATTCGAGCTCAACATCATCTAAGTCGAAGAGGCGAACATATTGCTTAACAAGTGCGTTCTTTGGCTCAGTCAAAATCTGCATTAGCGCCGGCTTATCAAGATTTTCAACGCTGGTAATAATTGGAAGTCGGCCAATGAATTCTGGAATCATTCCAAACTTAAGGAGATCTTCTGGCATTACGCCGCCAAAAATATCCTTGCGATTCTTATCTCCACCTGATTGAAGAGTTGCGTTAAACCCAACGCCAGCAGAACCACTACGGCTTTCTATAATTTTTTCAAGTCCAGCAAATGCACCTCCAACAATGAAAAGAACATTTGTTGTGTCAATTTGAATAAATTCCTGATGTGGGTGCTTGCGACCGCCCTGTGGCGGAACAGATGCAACCGTTCCTTCGAGTATCTTCAAGAGCGCTTGTTGTACACCTTCACCAGAAACGTCGCGAGTAATCGATGGGTTCTCGGACTTACGCGCGACCTTGTCGATTTCGTCGATGTAAATGATTCCTGTTTCAGCCTTCTTGACGTCGTAATCAGCAGCCTGCAAAAGCTTAAGCAAAATATTTTCAACATCTTCGCCAACATATCCAGCTTCTGTAAGCGCTGTTGCATCGGCAATTGCAAATGGAACATTGAGCATACGAGCAAGAGTTTGTGCCATCAGAGTTTTACCGCAACCTGTTGGGCCTAGAAGCAAGATATTTGACTTAGCTAATTCGACCGCATCTTCTCCGCGCACGTCACCTGTCTGTACGCGCTTGTAGTGGTTGTAGACCGCGACAGATAGAGATTTCTTTGCACGATCTTGACCGATTACATATTGATCAAGGAATTCAAAAATAGCTTGTGGCTTTGGAAGTTCTGTAAGACCAAGAGAGCTTTGTTCTGTGAGTTCTTCAACGATGATCTCGTTACAGAGTTCGATACATTCATCGCAGATGTATACGCCGGGTCCTGCGATAAGTTTCTTAACTTGCTTCTGCGTCTTTCCGCAGAAAGAACACTTCAGGAGATCGCCTGTTTCGCCGATTTTGGTCATGGGTAAATCGTAGATTCCAATCCTCGTTGACGCTTGGTTAATTAAGCCTTTATCTGTTCGCCCTGAGATGAATTGTCGGGAGATTTCATATCTTTGGTGCCAGGCACGAGCAAAGTGATGCCACATATAAAGAGATGAAAGACTGCCGCACCGATCAGGAATTGCCGCTCGCCAAAGAAGTTAGTCATCGGCCCCGCCATCGCCATACCAAGTGGCATCAAGCCAACTGATCCCATGTAATCAATGGCAAAAACTCGACCTTGAAATTCTGCTGGGATTTCACGTTGAACTTGAGTTGACCAGAATGCTTCCCACGGACCAACTGATGTCCCGGCAATAAAATAACAAATGTAAATTTCTAGCCTTGTTGCCGGGAATGCAAGTACGAGGGGTGCAACTGCAAAAACTGCCCAAACTGAAACACAAACAAGTCCTGGGTGTTTTGGTTTTAATTTGATTGAAAGTATTGCAGAAATTGCGCCACCTAAACTAAATAGCGTTGCAGCGATTGCAAAGACTGATGGGGTCCCAAATTCGCGCTTTGTTATAACCGGAAGCATCACATTTTCAGTACCTAAAACAATCATTAGTTGGACAGATGCCATTGCAATCATCGCGGCTATCCACTTGTGCTTCCAGACGATTGCAAGGCCTTCGCGAATTTCTGTCATAAAGTGTGAAGTCTTACTGGGAACATACGTACGAGCCGGCTCTTCGATTTTGAGCAAAAGCGCAGCGCCAATAAGGAAGAATGCGGTAATAACAATGAAGGTTGTACGTGTTCCCAGTGAAACAACTAGCGCACCAGCGATGCCAGGACCTGCAATAGAAGAACCTTTAATTGCAAGATTGCGACTTACATTTCCTGCAGGAAGTAAACGATCTGGCAGAAGGCTAGGAATAATTGACTGCGCAGCCGGTGTACCGATTGCATCACTTGCTCCAATTAGAAAGACAATGACGCCAAGAATCCAGAGCGGGAAAGTATGAACTGGAAAAAAGATAACGCTCGCGCTCATTACTGCGCGAAATGTGTCACCGATAATAAGCAAATTTTTGCGTGAAAAACGATCTACCCAGACTCCCCCAATAGGTGAAAGGACAACGCCAGATAAAACGCGAACTGCGAGGATGACTCCGAGTGCAGTCGCACTTCCACCTGCATCAAGAATTTCTACAGCAAGTGCAATAGGAAAAGCTGAAAATGCAACGACTGTGACTGTCGTTGAAATAAGAAGATTTCTGTACCCCACAAATGAAAGTAAGGCCCCGGGTTCGAAATACTTTCGGAACATGGGGCCTTACTTTCTACTTCTAGTGGATTAGAACTAATTATTCTTTCTTAGCTTTACGTGTTGCTAGAACCTGATCAATAAGTCCATACTCGACTGCTTCTGCCGCCGTAAGGATCTTGTCACGTTCTAGATCTGCTGCGATTTGTTCTGGTTTCTTATTTGAATGACGCGCGATGAGTTCTTCGAGAAGACTCTTCATACGCATAATTTCTTTAGCTTGAATTTCGATATCAGAAGCTTGTCCGCCACCTTCTGATGAAGGTTGGTGAATCAAAATACGTGAGTGCTCAAGGGCGTAACGCTTGCCCTTTGCGCCACCAGCAAGAATGACTGCCGCAGCTGAAGCAGCTTGTCCAAGACAAACAGTGCTTACATCTGGGCGCACGAATTGCATCGTGTCATAAATTGCAGTGAGCGCAGTAAATGAGCCACCAGGTGAGTTGATGTAAATCATTATGTCGCGATCTGGATCCATTGATTCAAGAGTCAACAACTGGGCCATTACATCGTTTGCAACGGTGTCATCAATTGGCTGGCCCAAGAAAATGATTCGCTCTTCGAAAAGTTTTGTATAGGGATCAAGGCGCTTAAAACCGTAAGCGGTCTTCTCTTCAATTGTTGGAAGTACGTAGCGTGAAGTTAATTCGTTGATGCGGTTCATCTCTGAGTTATTCATGCTGTGCCGCCCTTTCCTGAAACTTGCCCAGCAGAACGAACAACATGATCGACGAAGCCATATTCCTTAGCTTCATCTGCTGTAAACCAACGGTCGCGATCTGAATCTGCAGTGATTGTTTCGATCTTCTGACCTGTGTGATGCGCGATTAATTCGGCCATCTTGCGCTTTGTAAATCCAATTTGTTCTGCCTGAATCTTGATATCTGTTGCTGTCCCACCGATACCACTTGATGGTTGGTGCATCATGATTCGTGCATGTGGAAGCGCGTAACGCTTTCCTGCTGCACCCGAGCAAAGTAAGAACTGGCCCATTGATGCAGCAAGTCCCATACCCACTGTTGCAACATCATTCTTTACATATTGCATAGTGTCGTAAATCGCCATACCTGCAGTTACAGATCCGCCAGGTGAGTTGATGTAAAGGAAAATATCTTTCTCTGCATCTTCTGCCGCGAGTAAAAGAATCTGTGCGGCGATTGCATTTGCCATTGAATCTTCAACAACTGAACCTAGGAAGATGATGCGTTCGCGAAGCAAACGGTTGTAGACCTGATCATCGAGTCCGCCTGTATTTGATGATGGCGCACGGGCAATAATTTCTGCCGCTTGCGGGTTTAGATAATCCACTGCATCCTCCTGAATTTGAAATATGTATAGACCTTAACAATGCGCGGGACAAAATGCTTCCCAAATACGACTACAAGGTGGCGAAAACGCCATTTGTTCGCTTAGGGCAGATTGTTATTCGGCAGATTCAGGGGCAGCAACGCTAGCTGGACGAAGTGCTTCAAGATCGATTGTGTTGCCTGATTTATCGACAACTACAACGCGACCCAAAATTCCTGCAAGTGCTTTGGTGCGAGTTACTTCTGCAACGAGTTGATTGAGCTGACCTGCTTTAGAAAGTTCGTCGGCAAATGCCTCTGGCGCCATTCCGTATCGCTGTGAAGAGCGAATCAAATATTCAGTTAGCTCGATTTCATTGACTTGAACGTCTTCGGCCTTAACGATCGCATCAAGTAGGAAGTCAGATTTAATTGATGTGCGAACTTGCTCATCAACTTCTGCGCGGTGTTCTGCATCTTCCATTCGGCCTTCTGGCTCGAGGTGTGCATTTACTTCATCAAGAACTAAATCATCTGGTACTGGAATATCAAGGTCATCAACGAGCTTTTTGAGCAGAAGGTCACGAGCTTGTGCACCTTGTTCCATCCTCTTCACTCGTCCAAGGCGCTCAGAAAAGTCAGCACGTAGTTCGGCAACTGTGTCGAACTCAGAAGCTAGCTTTGCGAATGCATCATCAACCGGAGGAAGCTCGCGCTCTTTCACAACTGAAAGCTTGATCTCTACATCGCCTTTTTCGTCATCTTTCTGACCAACAAGTTGAGTAGTAAATGTCTTTACATCGCCAGCGTTCAAGCCGACAAGTGCGTCATCGAGGCCCGCGATCATGCGATCAGAACCAACCTCATATGAAATGTCATTTGCTTGTCCGCCTTCGACATCTTTTCCGTCAATGCGCGCGTTAAGGCTAATTGTTACAAAATCGCCCTTCACGGCAGCGCGTTCGACAACGTTGAGAGTTCCAAAGCGAGCGCGTAGCTCGTCCACCTGCTCATCGATATCTGAATCTTTGACGTTAACGTCTTCTACTTCGATTTTGAGCTTTGAAAAGTCTGGAAGCTTAATTTCTGGGCGAACAGCAACTTCGATGCTGAATTCAAGAACTTCGTTATCGACATACTTTTTGATCTCAACTGAAGGACGGCCCACGACTAATACGGAGTGCTCACGAGCTGCTTGCCCGTAGAAATCAGGTATCGCAGCGTTAATTGCCTCATCCATAACAGTTCCACGACCTACGCGCTGGTCAATCATCGCAGTCGGAACTTTTCCCTTACGGAAGCCAGGAATATTCACCTGAGTAGATACCTTCTTATATGCATCTGCAATATGTGTTGAAAGATCCGCGTAAGGAACTTCAATATCAAGTCGAATACGTGTAGCTGAAAGTGTTTCGACTGTGCTCTTCACCAATTGCTCCTAAGAATATTAATTTAAAAAGTTTTTGGTCGGGGCGGGGAGATTCGAACTCCCGATCTCCTGCTCCCAAAGCAGGCGCGCTAGCCACTACGCTACGCCCCGAGGCGCAAGAGGTGAGTCTAGAGTAATTTTTTACTCTGCGTTACCGAGGCAGTACTCTCTAGCCTTACACCACACGCGGGTGTAGCTCAATGGTAGAGCCCCAGCCTTCCAAGCTGGCCATGCCGGTTCGATCCCGGTCACCCGCTCCAGTTTTTATTAAATAACACTTCCTACAGCAGTATCAAAAACCTTTCCGATAAAAGTTATTGGGCTTCCGTCTGTACCGACATAACCATCAACGATTTTTACAGTTAATGCAGTGTCAGAAGAGCCAACAACCACGGTTCCTTCTAAAGTAATTGTGTACCGATTGGTTTTGGAATTAACCCCAGTCACTGTGTTGTGTGAATTGACGGAAAAGGTTTGAATGATTGTTGGTCCGTTTGTTCCGATTAATTCAATGCTGAAAGGTTCATCGACCGCATTAGTTCCAGAGCCATACATCACTATAGATAAATGATGTGAAGTTCCAGCTGCAAGCGTCTGAAATGTTGATGAGGTATTGCTTGTATAAGGAGTTGCACTATTAATAGCAAAACTTCCTATTGAGGATATTTTTACAACTGAACTGCCGGAAGTTCCTGCTGCTCCTGCTGCTCCTGCTGCTCCTGCTGCGCCATTAGCGCCTATCGCTCCTGCTGGACCAGTAGCACCTGCAGGACCTGTAGCTCCAGCCGCACCCGGAGTTGTTCCAGCTGCTGCTGCAACGGTTGCCTTTCCATCGGATCCATTCTTTCCATCTACTCCAGTTGCACCTTGCAAGCTCTGTCCCACTGGCCATTTTCCTTTTACTTTCGGTCCGTAAATAGAAAGGCCGCGCGTATCAATATAGAAATCTCCATCGATTCCTTTTGTGATTGCTGGAGCACCTTTGCCGTTAAGTATTGTGTTTGCAACTGTGGCAGTTACGCGACCTGCGGTGTGTGGTTTTGTTGCAGCTATCGAACTCTGAACTTGAAATGTGGTTACGGTGCTTGCAATGACAAGGACAGCGATCAGTTTTCTGTGCAACATTAAATCCTCCGATTGAATTGGTTTCAATGAGTCTTCCGCTCAAAGGAGCTGCGGCGAATGGGGCCTGCCCGCGTCGCTTCCTGAGAATGAGAGGGAGGCCACGCGTGTGGGAGGCAAAAACTCACAGGGCCGTCTCAGGGTTCTGGAGTACTTTCTTGAGTATCGGAGAGTTATCTATGGGTAGTCGCTACGAAGGTTTCGACAAGAGTTACGGGACGAAAGGGGACATGCAAATGTCATCAAAGAGAAAGGTAATTGCAGTTGTAATCACAACTGTTGCTCTTGCTGTAGGTAGTGCCGGTGTTAGCCATGCAGACACAACTACAAAGAGAATTACAAAGAAGACTGTTACGACTAAGTCTGCAACAACTAGAGCTATTAAGAATGTAATGGGCAAGGGGGGCAATCCTGCTGCTCAACTAGCAACAGTTCTTTCAGGACTTGTTTCCAAGGGAACAATTACTCAAGTACAGGCTGATGCAATCTCTTCTGCTATTACATCTGCATATGCAACTGCTCAAGCAAATCGCCCCGTTCCTGCAGATCGTGCAGCTAAGGATGCAGCAATCACTTCTGTACTCGGAATTGATGCAGCAACACTTAAGACACGTCTGCAAGCTGGGGATTCACTTGCCACTATTGCAGGAACAAAGAAGCAAGCTCTCATCGATGCACTCGTAGCAGATGAAACAAAGAGAATTGATGCTGCTGTGACAGCTGGGAAGCTAACTGCTGCGCAAGCCACAACAATGAAGTCTGGACTCGTTGCACATGTAACTGCCGAAGTTGAATCAGTTCGTGGGCCAATGGGAATGGGCGGCAAAGGTGGTCGCCATGGCGGTCCAATGATGGGTGTACCACCAACAATTCCAGCTCCAACTGGAAGCGCTGCTTAATACTCAATCTCCTCCTCCTAGATTGAAAACCCGCCACTTGTGTAAGAGCAATGTGGCGGGTTTTTTAATTTCATCAAATGCATGTGAGAGTATTAATACATGCGTATCCATATCGGTAGTGATCATGCAGGGCTTGAATTAAAGAGTGCGCTAATTGAGCACTTAGTAAATAACGGTCACGATGTGACTGATCATGGCCCATATGAATATGAAGCACTTGATGATTACCCGGCTTTTTGTATTCCAACTGCTGAGGCTGTTTCAAAAGATTCAACTTCACTTGGAATCGTGCTTGGAGGATCAGGTAACGGCGAACAAATGTCTGCCAATAAAGTAAAAGGAATTCGCGCCGCTCTTGCTTGGAGCACTGAGATTGCAAAACTTTCCCGCGAACATAACAATGCCAATGTTGTAGCAATGGGTAGCCGTGTGCATACGCTCGATGAGTCAAAAGCGATTATTGATGCATTTATTAATACACCTTTTAGCAACGACGAGCGTCACATTCGTCGCATAAACCAAATGGCTAGCTACGAGACTAAGGGCGCTATTTAGTCGTATAACGAAGATCAGTTACTGCGTGATCTTTTGTAATTCCCTGGCCTTCAAATCTAGTAATCGGACGCCAGTCGGGCCTAGCAACTACTCCCCCAACAAATTGCGCTGACGCTGCAAAGGTTTCTTTAATCACTTCGGCGTACGGCACCCAATCAGTGGCAATGTGTATGAATCCACCGGGCGCTAACTTTGCATGCACTTGAGCCAGAAAATTAGCGTTAACAATTCTGCGTTTGTTATGGCGCTTCTTTGGCCATGGGTCTGGAAAGAAAAGATGAATCCCGTCAAGGCTGTGATCGGCGAGCATGTAATGAAAAACTTCGTGTACATCGCGTTCGATTATCCGAACATTATTCGCACCGTACTCTTCGCACTTTGCCATTAGTTTTCCAACTCCGGGCGGATGAACCTCAACGCCGAGAAATCCATCTTGTGGGAAGTCACGGGCGATTTGGGCTGTGCCTTCTCCCATTCCGAAACCAATCTCCATGATGATCTGCTTGCTAGTTGGAAATAGCTTGCGTAAATCTAAATGAGATTCCTGGAACTCAACGCCGTACTTGCTCCACAACTTTTGGCGAGCAGATAACTGCGCACCCGTGATACGCGTGCCCCGAATTCGATAACTTCGAACTGTTAGCGGTTCCATACTCTTACTCTTTCATGATTTCTAAAGTTCGTGGTTGGATGAGGCTCTAGTTTTCACATATATGAGGAGCAAACGTGCCAGGAGTAAATCTCACCAGAGCCGAAGCAAAAGAACGCTCCTCGATCCTAAAGGTTCACTCTTACGAAATCGATCTCGACCTAACTTCGGGCATAGAAACTTTCATCGTAAAAACTCGTATTAAATTCGCGGGGCTAAAACCTGGCGCTTCAACCTTCATTGACGCAGTCGCAAAGCGAGTAATCACTTCAACTCTAAATGGCCAGTCATTTGAAAGTAAATTCGATGGTGAATCTATCTTCATCCCAGCAATAGCAGCTGAGAACGATTTGTATATCGAGTTAGAAGCAAATTATTCAAACTCGGGTGAAGGACTACATAGGTTCCAAGACCCTGCAGATGGCGAGGTCTATCTCTATTCACAACACGAAGTTGCCGATGCGCGCCGAACTTTTCCATGTTTTGACCAACCAAACTTAAAAGCAACTTTCACGATTTCTGCCCTGGCCCCATCTCATTGGGAAGTTATTTCAAATAACCCAGTTGCGAGTAAGAGTGAAATAGATGGAAAAACTAAATGGATTTTCACAACGACGCCACATCTTCCAACGTATCTGACTGCACTTGTTGCTGGTCCGTACTACTTTATTGAAAGTACATACGAGGGGCAGAAGAGCGTTCCACTTGGTCTTTATTGTCGTAAATCACTTTCCAAACACCTAGATGCCGAAGAACTCTTCGACATTACTCGCCGCGGCTTTGCGTATTATGAAAAGGAATTCGGTCTTGCATATCCATTTGATAAGTACGACCAAATTGCTGTGGCCGAATTCAATGCAGGTGCAATGGAGAACGCAGGCTGCGTTACTTTCGCCGAGGATTACTTTGTATTTAGATCAAAGGTCACAGATAAGAATTACAACTGGCGAGCAAATGTAATCCTTCACGAGATGGCACATATGTGGTTTGGCGACCTTGTCACAATGGAATGGTGGGATGACCTATGGCTCAACGAATCATTTGCAGAATGGGCTTCTTATTACACACTTGCTCAAGCGACTCGATTTACTAATTCTTGGACTGTATTTAACGCAGAGCGAAAGAACTGGGCTTACCGCCAAGATCAACTCTCATCCACCCACCCCATCGTTGTTGATATGCATGACCTTGAAGCAGTTAAAACCAATTTCGATGGAATCACATATGCAAAAGGTGCATCAGTACTACAGCAGTTAGTTGTGCATGTTGGAAAAGAAAACTTCATCAAGGGCTTGCGCCAATACTTTGCCAAGCACGCATGGGGAAATACAACCCTTAACGATTTACTGGTCGAACTTGAATCAACAAGTGGGCGCGACTTAAAACCTTGGGTATCAACGTGGCTAAAGACAGCAGGTGTAAATACATGGAGACCAGATCTCGAAATTTCTGGTGATACCTACTCTTCTCTCGTTGTTAAACAAGAAGCACCGCTTGTGCCCGCAGGTTCTAAGGAACTTCGACCACACAGAATGGCTATCGGTCTCTATGACTTAAAGGGCGACAAAGTTGTCTGTAGAAAGAGCGTCGAACTAGATGTAGCTGGTGCATCCACAGTTGTTGAAGCGCTAAAAGGTGAAAAGACTGCAGACCTTGTTGTTCTCAACGACCGTGATCTCTCTTACGGAAAACTCCGCTTTGATGATCGCAGCATCGCAACTCTTAAATCGTACCTTGGTGATATCGAAGATCCATTGACTCGAGCACTTGCTTGGTCTGCAACATGGGACATGTTGCGTGATGGCGAACTTTCGGCCAGCGGATATGTGCCGATGGCAGTTAGCGCCCTTGCAGGTGAGAACGATGTCGCAGTCGTTTCAATGACACTTACTCAACTTTCAAGTGCTGTCGAACTTTATGCAGCGGATGCAAACCGCGATGCCCTTCGTGCAACGCTTGCAAACGGCATAGAAAAACTACTTGATGGCGCTAAAGCAGGAAGTGATTTACAACTGCAATTTGCACGTGCACTTGCCTCCACGGCAGCCAATCCAACACAAGTTGCTCGCATCCGCGAATTTTTAGATGGGAAACTAAAAGGACTTACCGTTGATGCCGATCTTCGTTGGCACTTCCTCAGCGCTCTTATAGAGCGTGGGGCGGCAACACTTGGCGAAGTAGAGCAAGAGCTAACGGCGGACAAGACTGCTAACGGAGAAAAGGCTGCCGCATTTGCTCGTGCCGCACTTCCTGATGCAAAGGTGAAAGCAGAGGCATTTGAACTCGCAATCAGTCTTGGAGTTTCAAATCATATTCAGATTCAAACAATTCAAGGATTCCAGAGACCTAGCCAACGTAATTTAACTGCGCCATATGCAGGCAGATATTTCGATTTAATTCTGGACTACTGGAATAACCACACTTACGAATTTGCAAGCAATGTTGCAGCGCTTCTCTTTCCGAGTTATCAAGTATCTGACCAGACTCTCAGTGCGACAGAGGCTTGGCTAAATGGCGCAGTAAAAGATGCGCCCCATGGACTTCATAGAATTGTTTCAGAGCAAAGAGATGCGCTTTCACGAGCACTCAAAGCTCAGAAAAAGGATGCAGCAAAGTAATTTACTCGATGGATGTAATCGAGCTCTTGACTGACTTATTTTTTCGGTCTGCAGTCAGCGCGTAAGAAATAACGCTGATTACGACAAAAAGCGCTACAGGTACAGCGACAAAAGTTATAAAGGTTTGGACGGCAGTAAGGCCTTCACCAGCAACTGTTCCGTCTTCTTGTGTGCCGCGTACAAGTGCGGAAATTATTTGTAATGACATGAGGTGAGTGTATTCGAATTAAGCAGTGGCAGCTGCCACGCCAAATGGTTCGAGATATTGCAACCAATTAGGTTCGGTACGGCCTGTGCCAAGAATTCTCCATGCAGCTCCGACGGGTTCGCGAGGAAGTATGCGAAGTCTCCAACCTAAATCTTTAAGTGGTTTATCTGCCTTTAGGTGATTGCACTTGTGACAAGCAGAAACTACGTTCTCCCAATTGTGAGCACCGCCACGAGAACGCGGAATTACATGATCAATAGAAGTTGCGCTAGCGCCACAGTACACACAGCGTCCGCCATCGCGAGCAAAAATTGCGCGACGCGAAAGTGGGACTGCATGGCGATATGGAATCTTTACAAACTTATTTAGTCGAATCACAGAAGGTAGATCAAGTTGACCTGTTGCATAATGTAAAACTTCGCCGGTTGATTCGATCATTGTCGCGCGGTTATTTAGAACAAGTAGGAGCGCACGGCGTTCAGTTACAACACCTAACGGTTCGTAGGTGGCGTTGAGTACCAACGTGCGGGATGACATGTGCCTGCTCCAATTCCGGCGCGTGGCTCGCACCGATTGGTTTATCTTGCACCAAAATCGGCGTTCTGCGAAGCATTTAAATGGAGTGGCTCGGTGACTATGAGGTTACGAACATGAACGAACAGACCCGCAACGCGCTGGAATGGTTTTTTGGAGCACGAGGCCGCATTATTGCCGTTCTCACCGCTGCATGGATTTGCCGAATTATTGGATCACGGGCTATTACTCGCCCTGTCATTCGCCTTGATTAACCATCGAGTGTGCTGCCATCTCTAAATAGCTCCAAAGCTGTACTCGATGAATCTCATCCATTTCCATTCCATCGATCGCTTGTTTCATGCAGCTAAGCCAAGCATCACGTGCGGCAAGATCGATATGAAAAGCACTGTGCCTCATACGCAGACGTGGATGACCACGGTTTTCCGAATAAGTACTTGGACCACCCCAATATTGCTCGAGGAAAGTTTGTAAGCGAACTGCTGCACCCTTTAAATCCGATTCTGGATACATTGGGCGAAGGATTGGATCAGTTGCAACGTGGGCATAAAACTGTGAAACCAAGTCGGAGAAGAATGCTTCTCCGCCAACTTCCTCGTAAAAGGTTTTCACTTAGTTCCTGAGATCGGAAATTGGAATATTTTTAGCTATTCGCAGGACCAAGAATGATGTTATGACACACATAGTCGCGCTTACATAAAAGGCTGCAGCGTAATCACCAAGCTTTACGCGAAGTACAGCTGCGCCAAACGCCGCAACTGACGCGCCAATTTGGTGGGATGCAAAAACCCATCCATAAACAACAGTCGCGCGCGTAGGTCCAAGAATTGAGCGGCACAACATGATTGTCGGTGGAACTGTTGCGACCCAATCAAGTCCGTAGAAAATAATAAAGACCAGAGTTGATGGATGCATGGTGCTGAAAAGAATTGACGGGAGCAAGAAGAGAGAGAGCCCGCGAAGCCCATAATAAAAGAAGAGAAGTTTGCGGGGATCATATTTATCCGTAAGCCAGCCACTAAAAAGTGTTCCCACAACATCGAATACTCCGACAAGTGCCAGTAGCCCTGCAGCAACAGTCTCCATCATTCCGTGGTCATGCGCCGCAGGAATGAAGTGAGTTCCGATTAGGCCATTTGTAGATAGTCCGCAGACAAAGAATGAAGCCACTAAATACCAAAAGTCTTTTTGTGTGCGAGCTTTTTTAAGAGTATCGATTGCCAGTTTTGCGGCGTTCATTTCACTCTTTGCAGGTGGTTGCCAATTTGCTGATGCGCCATATGGAAGCAAACCTAAATCAGATGGGCGCTCACGAAGCAAGAAATAAACAAGTGGAACAACTGCGAGGGAGGCGAGTGAGACTGTGATGGATACGTACTTCCATCCATAATTCATTGCAAGATGTGAGAGCCCAGGTAAGAAAATTAACTGTCCTGTTGCAGCCGCTGCTGTTAGCGCACCTGTAACGAGCCCACGACGAGCAACAAACCAGCGGTTGGCAACTGTTGCGGCAAAGACAAGTGCCATCGAGCCTGTTCCAGTGCCGACTACAACTCCCCAGAGAGCAATGAGGTGCCATGGCTTTTGAATAAAAATTGTTGCTGCAGATCCCGCGCTTACAACAGTAAGCGCTGTCATCACTACTTTGCGGATGCCAAAGCGTTCCATCAAAGCTGCTGCAAATGGTGCGACTAATCCATATAGAAGTACGTTGATAGCAACGGCTAGCGAAATATCAGAACGAGTCCATCCAAAGGCTTCTTCCAGCGGAACAATTAACACAGAAGGAGCAGATCGAAAACCTGCTGTAGCCATTAGCGTTACGAAAGTGACGCCAACAGCAAACCATGCTGGATGAATTTTTTTTGATTGAGTTGTCATGCCTAACGAGTGAGCTTTCGGTAAGTAGCGCGGTGTGGGCGCGCAGCATCTGCTCCAAGTCGTTCGATCTTATTTGCTTCATATGATTCGAAGTTACCTTCAAACCAAAACCACTTTGATTCACCTTCGTAAGCCAAGATATGAGTCGCAACGCGGTCTAGGAACCAGCGATCGTGAGAGATCACTACTGCGCAACCGGGAAATTCGAGGAGCGCGTTTTCAAGGGAACCAAGTGTTTCAACATCAAGATCGTTTGTTGGTTCATCGAGAAGCAATAAGTTGCCGCCGAGTTTTAGCGTCAAAGCCAAGTTAAGGCGATTGCGCTCACCACCAGAGAGAATTCCTGCAGCCTTTTGCTGATCAGGGCCTTTAAAACCAAAAGCAGATACGTATGCGCGTGATGGCATTTCTACTTGGCCAACTTTGATGTAAT
>CAIMUD010000164.1 GCA_903844585.1 uncultured Actinomycetes bacterium
ATTCATCAAAATCCCCTTAGATTTAAATGAAACTAAGCATTTGCTTAATTTGTGGTCAAAACCTAAACCTGCACATGGGGTGATTCCTTCATTGAGCTGGGCGTGTCGTAAATTAAATAATTTATTAAAAGTGCGAAAAAAGTTACTTTTTATGCGTAAAAAACTCTCAATTTTTACTTGAGACTTTTCTAAAGTTATCTCACCCTATTTAGAAATACAGTGTTTTACGCTTGTTTTTCGCTTATTACACCTTAATCGGCAGCGTTTTTGGTTTGTATGACGGACGCTTTGATTCGAATTCGTCAATAGAATCAGTATGTTTTAGCGTCAAACCAATATCATCCAAACCTTCCATCAAACGCCAGCGAGTGTAATCATCGATCTCAAAGGCGATTGAAGTCTTTGCATAAGAGACGGTGCGAGTTTCTAGATCAACGCTTATCAGCGTTGTTGGATCTGCCTCGATTGCACCCCATAGAGCCTCAACTTTTTCCTGGTCAATAATTACCGTAAGCAATCCGCCCTTAAGTGAGTTACCGCGGAAGATATCTGCAAAGCGGCTTGAGATAACGACTTTGAAGCCGTAATTTTGAAGAGCCCAAACCGCGTGTTCTCGAGATGAACCCGTTCCGAAATCGGAGCCAGCAACAAGGACTGTGCCCTTGGAAAACTCTGGCTTATTGAGCACAAAATCTGGATCGCTGCGCCAAGCGGCAAATAGCCCATCTTCAAAACCACTGCGAGTAACGCGCTTGAGGTAAACGGCCGGAATGATTTGGTCTGTATCAACATTGCTGCGACGAAGTGGGACACCGGTACCAACATGCTTAACAAATTTATCCATTATCTGCCTCCTACAAATCTGCCGGTGATGAGAGCGTTCCGCGAAGAGCCGTTGCTGCTGCAACGAGTGGACTTACTAAGTGTGTACGGCCACCCTTTCCTTGGCGACCTTCAAAGTTTCGGTTCGAGGTTGAAGCAGCGCGCTCACCTACTGTGAGCTGATCTGGGTTCATGCCAAGACACATGGAGCATCCAGCATTTCTCCACTCTGCGCCAGCGTTAAGAAATACTTTATCTAGACCTTCGCTCTCGGCCTGCAAACGCACTCTTGCAGATCCTGGAACAACCAACATGCGAAGTGAGGAAGCAATTTTCTTACCTTCTAGAATTGAAGCAGCTGCACGTAAATCTTCGATGCGACCGTTGGTGCACGAGCCTAAAAAGACTGTATCAATTTTGATCTGCTTAAGTGGTGTTCCCGCAGTAAGGCCCATGTATTCCAGCGCGCGTTCTGCTGCTGTGCGCTCAGTTGAATCCTTAAAATCAGCTGGATTAGGAACAGATGCGCTAAGTGGCAAACCTTGTCCTGGATTTGTTCCCCATGTTACGAATGGCTCAAGCTTGTCAGCGTCTATTTCGATTTCTACATCGAACTTAGCATCGGCATCGGTATAAAGAGTCTTCCAAAAGGCCACTGCTTGATCGAAATCTTCTGGCGCATGAGGCTTACCCTTAATGTATTCGAAAGTTTTTTCATCAGGTGCGATAAGTCCGGCGCGTGCGCCTGCCTCAATCGACATATTACAGACGGTCATTCGGCCTTCCATTGATAGCGCTCTAATTACACTTCCACGGTATTCGATGATGTAACCCTGACCGCCGCCAGTTCCAATTTTCGCGATAATTGCAAGGATGATGTCTTTTGCGGTCACGCCGGTCTTGAGGGTTCCTTCAACATTTATTGCCATCATCTTTGGACGAGTTGATGGAAGGGTTTGGGTTGCAAGTACATGTTCAACTTCAGAAGTTCCGATACCAAAAGCAATTGCACCGAAGGCGCCGTGAGTTGATGTGTGCGAATCTCCACAGACAATCGTCATACCTGGTTGTGTAAGGCCAAGTTGTGGGCCGACTACGTGCACAACACCTTGATCGGCATCTCCCAAGGAGTGAATTCGAACGCCGAATTCTTTCGCGTTATTGCGAAGAGTGTCGATTTGAAGTTTGGAGACAGGATCAGCGATCGGTTTATCTATGTTCAGTGTTGGTGTGTTGTGATCTTCCGTGGCAATTGTGAGATCAGGACGGCGGACTTTGCGACCAGCTAGTCGCAAACCATCGAAGGCTTGTGCACTTGTAACTTCATGCACTAATTGAAGGTCGATATAAAGTAAATCCGGTTCGCCTTCTGCGCTACGAACAACGTGATCTGCCCAAATTTTTTGGGCCAGAGTCTTTGCCATTTGTACTCACTTTCTTGCGTCTCAACAGATGGGATGCTATTCTCACTGTGTGGATAAGAAGAATAGCGGAGTTGGCGTTTTAGATAAAGCCGTAGCAATCCTTGCAACTCTTGAATCTGGCCCTCACTCACTTGCAGAACTCGTTGCTGCAACTGGAATTGCCCGCCCTACCGCCCACCGATTAGCTGTAGCCCTCGAGCATCACCGCCTTGTCTCTCGCGATCTCACAGGACGATTTGTACTTGGCCCACGTTCTTCAGAGTTGGCTGCAGCAGCCGGTGAAGATCGACTTCTCGCAGCCGCCGCTCCGGCGCTGGCGGCTCTGCGCGATGCAACTGGTGAAAGCGCCCAGCTCTATCGCAGACAAGGTGACCTTCGCATTTGTGTTGCAGTTGCAGAAAGGCTCTCTGGACTTCGCGATTCAGTGCCAGTCGGTGGATCACTGAC
This sequence comes from uncultured Actinomycetes bacterium, assembly GCA_903844585.1. Next base: position 2,694 of record CAIMUD010000164.1, read on the forward strand.
TATGCAGGCAGGTTCTGCCGCGCAAATTCTTCTTGCTTGGGAAGATTCAGAGAAGATTCACCGCGGAGTTAAGAACGCCCGCTTTACCGCAGCTCATCTTGCTGCAGATCGCCGCCGAGGTTGGGCGCAATCAGTTGGCGAACGCGAAGCTGGCGTTGCCTCAGTTTCAGCACCGGTACGTGGGCCTAATGGAAAAGTTATCGCCGCAGTAAGTATTAGTGGGCCTATTGAACGACTAGGACGCCAACCTGGGCGCATCCATGCAGCCGCCGTTGTCGCTACCGCTGCACGTCTAACTGAATACTTAGCAAAACCTTAGTTTTAATATTGTCTTGCGAGGTCGAGCTCTTTTAACACTCTGCCAATAATAGAAAAGCTAAATCCTTTGCGCTGCAGAAGACTCTGAATTCTGCGAATCTGAACTTCTGGTTCAAGTCTTGACATCGTGTTGTATTTCTTAAAACCCAGATCAAAGGCTGCGCGATACTCTGACTCTTCATCAATCTCATCGAGGGCTTCATCGATCGATTCTTGGAGGACGCCCTTTTGGCGAAGCTCCCCCGCGATGATGCGCTTTGAAATCTTCTTATGGCCATGGCGAGACTGTGCCCACGCTCTGGCAAACTCATTATCGTTAACGAGCCCAGCCTCGCTAAGGCGGAAGATAATCGCTTGCGCAACATCATCTTCTACGCCACGGGTCTTAAGGTGAGCGAGAAGCTCGCCCTTACTCTTAGCTCGACTCACAAGAGCGTTTAGGGCAATTGTGTGAGCTACTGAGTAAGGGTCGGAGCCTTCGCCTCTTTCAACCTTTACAAAATCAAGGCTAATTAGAAATCAACCTCGGCCGTTGCTTCATCGATTGCAGCAACAAGCTCTGCATCAACTTCGATAGGTACGAAGTGTGCGCGAATCTTGCCTTCAATCTCGTTAGCAAGATCTGGGTTATCGATAAGGAATGTACGTGAATTTTCCTTGCCCTGACCAAGCTGGTCTGCTTCATATGTGTACCAAGCGCCAGACTTCTTTACGATACCGATTTCAACACCGAGGTCGATAAGTGAACCTTCGCGCGAGATGCCTGTTCCATAAATAATGTCGAACTCTGCTTGCTTAAATGGTGGGGCCATCTTGTTCTTAACAACTTTTACGCGAGTACGGTTACCGACAGATTCGGTGCCATCCTTGAGAGTCTCGATGCGACGAATATCAAGGCGAACTGATGCGTAGAACTTAAGAGCTTTACCGCCAGTTGTTGTCTCTGGTGAACCAAAGAAGACACCGATCTTGTCACGAAGCTGGTTGATGAAGATTGCAGTTGTCTTTGACTGATGCAGTGCACCAGTAATTTTACGAAGAGCTTGAGACATAAGGC
>CAIMUD010000165.1 GCA_903844585.1 uncultured Actinomycetes bacterium
CCACATTCCGCTCGTGGCAGAGATGCCTCACGGTGGTTACAAGCGTTCAGGCTACGGAAAGGATCTTTCCGGCTATGGCTTCGAGGATTACACCCGTATCAAGCACGTCATGACCAATCTCAACTCCTAGCAATCAGTAGCAGGAAAAGCAGCTCAAATTTGTTGCTAAAAACATGCCAGAAAGGTTTGGCCTAGAGGGCATCTGGGTTATATCTTGAGGCCTGCAGAACCGTCCCTTGTACCGGAAATAAAAGGAGTCCACCCAGTGGCTATTAAGAAATCACTATCACCAGAAGCACGCGCAATTATCAATTCACAAGTTTCACGCCGTGCAGTTCTTGCCGGCCTTGGTGGCGTTGCAGGTGCAACTGCGCTCGCTGCTTGTGGTGGAGGCGGAAGTTCAAGTGGAGCAGCAAAGGACTCAGTTCGCTGGGCAAACTGGACGCTCTATTTAGATTTAGATGAATCAGGAAAGCACTATCCGTCGCTGGAAAACTTTACAAAGACATCAGGAATCAAGGTTAAATATCTTGAAGATATTAATGACAACGATGAATTCTTTGGAAAAGTACAGGGACAGCTAAAGCTTGGTGAAGATATCGGTTACGACATCGTCACACCAACTGACTGGATGGCAGCGCGATTTATGCGCCTTGGTTACACACAGAAATTTGATAAAGCAAATATTCCAAATGCGAAGAACATTATTTCTTCACTAGCGCACCCATCATTTGATCCAAATCGTGACTCTTCTCTTACATGGCAAGGAATCATGGCCGGATTTGGCTGGAACAAATCTGTAAATCCAAAGGGTATTCAAACCCTCGATCAACTTTTTGCACCGCAGAACAAGGGAAAGATTGTTGTTCTCTCTGAAATGCGCGACACCATCGGCATTATTGCCATGTCGCAAGGTGTGGATATTGCAACGATCACAGAAGCGCAATTTATGAATGCAGTTGATTTCTTGAAGAAGAAGATTGCAGACGGCTGGATTCGTGGAGTTAAGGGCAATGAATACAAGGAAGACCTCATCAGCGGTGACGCTTCTGCTGTCATCGGATGGTCTGGCGATATGTTCCAACTTTCAGCAGAAAATGCCGGCAAATTTGAATTCGCAATCTCAGATTCTGGCGGAACTATTTCAGGTGACAATTTGCTTATACCTTCAACTGCAAACGCAGATGGAAAGGCAAATGCCGAGAAGTTGATTAACTATTACTACGACCCAGTAATTGCCGCTGAAGTAGCTGCCTACGTTAACTATGTATGCCCAGTTGAGGGCGCTCAGGCAGAGATGGAAAAAATCGCTCCAGATCTAGCAAAGAGCGAATTTATTTTCCCAACTTCAAAAACACAGTCTCGCTTGCATGTATTCCGTGCGCTTACACCCGCTGAAGAAACTTCTTGGACAGAAGCATTCCAAGCAGCAGCCGGTAACTAGTGGCGGACATTTCTTCGGCGCGTGGGGATTTAAAACTCACACGAATCACTAAAACTTATGGTGACTTCAACGCTGTAGATGACCTCTCACTTGTAATTCCTGCAGGATCTTTCTTCGCACTGCTTGGTCCATCGGGTTGTGGCAAGACCACAACGCTTCGAATGGTGGCAGGCCTTGAAGAGCCGACAGCTGGAAGCATCCATCTTGGTAGCACTGATATCACTACAACAAAGCCGTATCAGCGTCCCATTAATACTGTCTTCCAGAATTACGCGCTCTTTCCTCACTTAACAATCTTTGAAAATATTGCCTTCGGTCTTCGCCGTCGCGGTATAAAAGATGTCAAGGAAGCTGTAGATAAGGTATTGAATCTTGTCGAACTCCCACATCTTGCAGAGCGCAAACCAACTCAACTTTCTGGTGGACAACAACAGCGCATCGCGCTTGCTCGCGCAATTGTAAATCGACCTGCTTTGTTGTTGTTAGATGAACCATTAGGTGCACTCGATCTCAAGCTTCGTCGCCAGATGCAGATTGAACTTAAGTGGATTCAAAAAGAAGTTGGGCTTACTTTCGTTCACGTAACTCACGATCAAGAAGAAGCTATGACAATGGCCGACACAATCGCAGTTATGAATGAAGGCCAAATAGAGCAGATGGGTTCTCCAGCTGATCTATATGACAATCCAGAGACTGCTTTCGTTGCAAACTTCCTTGGGCAGTCAAACCTCATTAAGGGAACAATTACTGGTTCTGATGGTGGCTCGCATGTAGTTGATCTCTTTGGTCAGAAGATTTCTCTTCCAAAAGATCGCTCTCATGCAGTGGATAGTTCAATTTATGCAGGAATTCGTCCTGAGAAGTTCCGCATTTCGCGTCTTCAAACTCCAGTAAATGGAAACGTTCTTACTGGTGGACGAATTGAAGATGTTTCTTACATCGGTGTATCAACTCAGTATCAGGTAGTCATGCCGTGGGGACAAGAGTTGATGGTCTTCGAGCAAAATGATGATGGCGTAGCACCATTTGATAAGGGCGATGAGGTAAACATTTCTTGGGAGCCGATCTTTACATTCGCACTTCGTGGCGATGAAGATGCAACAGCTGGCTCTGAAGTTGTTCCAGAAGATCTAGACGAAGAGTAAGCGTCGATCACCATGGGCAAGGTAAAAACTCCGTACCTATTACTTCTACCGGGTTTTGCCTTCCTCTTTACATTTTTTATCTTGCCGATTGCTAACTTGGCCCAAACCTCTACGCAAACACCAATTGCAGGAGGAGATACCGGACAATACGAGCAGACTTTCCGGTTAAAGAATTACATCGATGCATTTGTAGAAAATAAAGAGCAATTTGGTCGCTCATTTCTATATGCGCTTATCGCTACTGCTTTGGCGCTTTTAATCGCATACCCACTGGCATATGCGATTGCCTTTAAATCAGGACGCATGAAGAACGTTCTTCTGGTCTTAGTTGTTGCGCCATTTTTTACTTCGTTCTTGCTTCGTACCATCGCCTGGAAACAGATCCTTGGCGAAAAAGGTTTTATTGTTCCAACTCTTAGATCTCTTGGCATTTTAAGTGACGGAGCGACACTTACTTCAACAGCTTTCGCAGTTGTAATGGGTATGACCTATAACTTCTTACCGTTTATGACGCTTCCCCTTTATGCATCAATTGACCGAATTGATCCACGCACACTTGAAGCATCTGGCGATTTATATGCAAGTGGGCTTACAACATTTCGCAAAGTGACACTTCCGCTTTCTATGCC
>CAIMUD010000166.1 GCA_903844585.1 uncultured Actinomycetes bacterium
AGACCAGGCCCGACCATATTTGGCCACCATGCAACAACATCTGACCAACCAGTCATTGCGTGGTTAACTAAAATTGCATTGGATTTATCGGCGTTTAGCGTGCCCCAGCTTTGATAAGCAATCGTGATATCTGGGAGTGTTTCTCCGTTTTCAAGGAGTAAAGAACCAATCTTTACAAAGCTGCGATCACCTGGGTCATCACCGTCAAGCCATGCACCGGTGACTTCGTGGCTAATCTTTCTTGCCATAGTAAATAAATCCTTCACGCACTTGCTTAGATTTCTCTAAGCCTGGTCGTCACCCGGAGCACCCCACCGCGGTGGAGGGTTGCCGCCTATTTAGCCGGGGCTTACAAATAGGACTCGTGACCTGTAGACAAGTTTAACTCATAAATATTCCCGCGCACACTTTGGGATGTAGCTCCAGGCGCATCGATGCAAAGGCTTCCTTGGGCCAACTGGCAGCAAAGACTCTATGTAGCAGCTTGGCAAGGGGATATTGAGGATCATCTTCAAAAGCGCGAGCAAGGGCAAGATCAGCAATAACCATCTCGTCCTTCTCGTATGCAATTGCTGCTACCAAGGTAGCAATGGGCGCGACATATCCAACAGGCGCGATGCGAATTAAGTAGCGCCACATCGCCCAATAGTTTTCAAGACTTTGAGCGTCATGGCTACCGAGTGCAAAGTCGCGCACCTGAATATCTGAAAGGCGACCTACAACTTTTGCCATGAGAGCGCGATTTTCTCCTTGGTTGCCGGCAGAAAATTCTGCAGCTAAATCAATTACCGCGCCAGCGCCATCTCGCTGTAAGTCATTTACATCTTCGCTCTCGGAGTCAACAAAGTATGCCGAGACTTCAGCAAGCCATTGGTTGCTCTGAGCAAGGAGAAGTGGAGAGATTGTTGTCATTGCTGCTCAATTCACAAAACGAGTAGGGGCTGAAACGATTTTTATCGTGACAGATGAGATCTTCTTGATATCGCCGGTAATCGATCGTTGAACGCCGTTGTGAGCAAATGTTCCGTTCCAACTTGTTACAAGCGTGACTACATAAGTGCCTGCTTTTGAATATATGTGTGTAATTTTTCCATCGGGATAAGCCGCCCCTGGGTCTGTAGTGGATTCAAATGAACCATCCCCATAAGACCAGGTAAATCCTGGGCGCATCACAACATCAATTGTTTCGCCAATGATTTTTACCTTCGTATTAAAAACTGGTGGAAGATCGCACCAGAAAAAAACGGGAACATTTACAAGAGGTTGAAAAGAAGGTTGGTATGACACTCCCCCAGTTGGCACCAGTTCGATCAAGCGATCCCCCAGGGATGTTGCAGCCGTTGTTATAACTTTTGCCTTTGCAGCGCGCTTAGCGATACGACGCTTCACGATTGCTTTTGGCACATAAGGCTTTGGCGTGAAGGGCTTTACAACCGTTGGCTTTCTAAAAATTGGCTTTCTAGTAATTGCTTTATGAATCACCTTGGTCGTTGGACCCGTGCCTTTTTTAGCCTCAATAATTATCTGGCCATTTTGGGTATAGACATCAACGCATGCGTTGATGGTGCAATCTTCTGCGGCCAGAGCGCTAGGTAGCCCAGAAAATATTAAGGAAATTGGAATTAGTACTGCAAATTTTTGAATCAACATGTGCGGGAAGGTATGTCTTTGTGACAACGCCAAAGTGCTGCCACCAACACTTCTGTGGATGGATGTGACACTCTAGGAACATGGTTGCGCGCGACGGTGATGGCTGGATCCAATGCGATTGCGGCAGTAAACATTGGGGCCTGCACGGCGCAGCCGGAATCCTGCTTATTCGCGCTGGCTCAATACTTTTACAGCACCGCGCCCCATGGGTTCATAACGGCGATACATGGGGAATTCCAGGCGGTGCTCGCGACTCCCACGAAAGCATTCTTGAAGGTGCACTCCGCGAAGCGGTCGAAGAAATTGGAATCGATCCATCACTTGTGGAACCGCTAGAGACTTTCGTCGATGACCACGGCAATTGGTCTTACACAACGATTATTGCGCGGGCATCTGATGACTTAGTCGCGCGCGAGCTCAATGATGAATCTCATGAAGTTAAATGGGTCGATTTAAAGGATGTCACGCGGCTACCGCTTCATCCAAGCTTTGAAAATACCTGGCTAAGCGTCCAAGAAATTATTTCTGCAAACCTTCATTGAGTCGGCGCAGCGAATCTCTCACTACTGCAGCATCTGAAGTTCGCCACAGCGGTGGCATTGAATTAAGCAACACACTTCCGTAGCGCTTTGTCACAATGCGCGAATCTAGAATCGCAACGACTCCCCTGTCATCGATACTGCGAATCAAGCGACCAGTTCCTTGTGCAAGGAGTAGAGCAGCGCGTGGCATTGATACCTGCATAAATCCACTCCCACCCGCAGCATCTGCTTGCGCTGCACGGGCTGCCATCACTGGTTCGTCCGGGCGCGGAAATGGAATGCGATCAATAGCAACCAAGATGCACGAGTTACCTGGAACATCTACGCCCTGCCAAAGAGACATAGTGCCAAGCAAAATTGATGTTTCATCTTTTGCAAATCTTTCAACAAGGGGGGCCACTGCATCGCCGCGCTTTTGCGTAATGATTGTGATGGGCAAATCACGCAAGACATCACGCAAGTGCAAATCGGCTGCTTCTACTCCACGCCACGAACTAAAGAG